>CANJOG010000007.1 GCA_947475475.1 Acetobacteraceae bacterium | reverse complement strand
GCGCCGATGACATCCGCGAGATGTATCGCCATCCGGAGGATTTCTCGTCCAACCCGGCGTTCAACTACCAGAAGGCGGGCAATCCGACGCGGCATCTGCCGCTGTATTACGATCCCCCGGAGCATGCCGAGGCGCGCAAGATTTTTGCCTCCTATTTCACGCCGGGTGCGGTGGCACGCATGGAGGCTTCGATCCGCGAACTTGCGGTCGAGCTGATCGAGGAGGCGTTGCCGAAGGGAAAGATTGAATTCGTCGCTGATATATCAAAGAGATTTCCGGTCATCATCTTCCTCAAGCTGCTGGTGAATGGTCCGCTGGACCGGCGCGAGGAGCTGATCGACATGGTGGACCGCTATCTGCGCGGCACCACGCCGGAGCAGCAGCAGGGCGGCATCCGGGATCTCGCCGGCGCGATGGGCAAGATGATCGCCGAGCGGCGCGAGAATATGGGCGACGATCTGCTCAGCCGTATCATTGGCGCGGAGTTCCAGGGCAATAGACTGACGATGGAGCAGATCCTGGGGGCGAGCGTGTTCGTGTTTCTCGCCGGGCTGGATACGGTGGCGGCGATGATTTCCTGGGTGGCGAAATATCTCGCCGAACATCCGGCGCAATATGGCTGGCTGCTGGAAGATCCGGCGAACCGGATTCCCAAGGCGCTGGAGGAATTGCAGCGTGTGTGTGGCGTGGCCGCCCCCGAGCGCGGCGTGACGCATGATCTGGAATTTCGCGGCGTGCGCTTCGCCAAGGGCGACCGGGTGGTGTTCCTCAACCAGATTTCCGGCATGGACCCCGAAGAGGTGGATGATCCCTGGACGGTGGATTTCAGCCGCGAGATCAGCCCGCATCTGATCTATGGCTCGGGCCCGCATCGCTGCCTTGGCTCGCATCTGGCGCGGCTGGAAATCCGCGTGTTCATGGAAGAGTGGTGCAAGCGCATCAAGCAATTCTCGGTCGAGCCTGGGGCGAAGATCCATGTGCATGGCGGAACGGTCTGGATTCCGGATACGCTGCCGCTGGTGTTCGGGTAGGGCTGAAGCAGGCATTGCCGCCTGGCGATGCGGTGCGGCCCTTTGCTGCACTGCACGCTTGCTTGAGCATGGATATGGTTTGCCCCGGTGACAAAAGGTCAGCCTCGCTGCATAGTCTGGGCGTTGCGACGGGTCTAAGTACCTGCGTGGAGCGGCGAATCGCCGCATAGGGAGGATGAAGGATGCGACTTTCTCTGAAGACGACTCTTGCTGCCGCGCTGCTCGCCGGCACGTCCATCGTCGCCGCCGGCCAGGCGCGCGCCGAGGAATATACGCTGGTGGCGATTCACTCACTGACCGGCGGCCTGGCGTTCCTGGGGGTTCCGGCCACCAACGCCATGAAGCAGGCGGTGGACGAGTTCAACGCCAAGAAGGCGCTTGGCCCGAACAATTCCATGAAGCTGATTGTCTATGACAATGCGTCGAGCAGCCAGGAAACCATCACGCTCTATAACAAGGCGGCGCTGCAGGATAAGGCCCTGCTGATCCTCGGCCCCAGCGATTCGACCCGCTGCGCCGTGATCGGGCCGATGCTCAATGACCTTAAGGTCCCTGACCTGACCGCCTGCCAGTCCGACGCGGCGCTGCCGACCAGCCCGTATCTGTTCAAGTCCACCACCAATCCGGTCGGCGCCATTCGTCCGCTGGGCGAATATGCGGTGCAGAAGCTCGGCCTGAAGCGCGTTGCCGCGGTGTTCCTGCGCGACAATGACGGCCAGATCGGCAATGCCCGCGCCTTCCTCGAGCCGGTGACCAAGGCTGGCGCGACCGTGGTGGGCCAGGAGGGCGTGCTCTCCACCGATACCGATTACTCGGCGGTGGCGACCAAGCTCGCCGCGCAGAAGCCGGACGGCATCTATATCGGCGCCAATGCCGAGCAGGCCGCCAATATTGTCATGCAGCTCCGCACCGCGGGCCTGACCACGACGAAGATCTTTGGCTCCTCCTCGCTCGGTGAGGACTACATCAAGACCGGCGGCAAGGCGGTCGAGAACACCTATATGACGCTGGACTACAATCCCTCCAGCACGAAGCCGATGAACGTTGCCTTCGCGGCGGAATACAAGAAGCGCTTCAAGATCGATGCGGAGAACTGGGCGGCGCTCGGCTATTCCAACATCCAGGTCGCGGTCGATGCGATCAAGAAGGCGCAGCCGAACGTGAACCGTGAGAGCCTGAAGAAGGTGATGGAAACCCAGAAGGGCGTGTCCGTCGTGATCGGCGGCGGCACCTGGAACCAGACCGCGACGCGCGTGCCGGAATACGGCATCGGCGTGTTCATGATCAAGGACGGCAAGATTACGCCGGCTTCCTGATCTGGCTTAGTGAATGCGGAAGGGGCGGGCAGAAATGCCCGCCCTTTTTGTTTGTCGGTGCTTCAGCCCCGGTATCGTTCGGCCGTGGCGGTCTGGCCGTTGGCGGTGCGCAGCACGGCGCGCTGCGCTTCGGTGAGCGTGGCCAGCAGCGCGGTGTCCTCAAGGGCGGGGACGCAGACGCTCTCGCCCAGATCCATGCCGGCCAGCGAGGCGGCGACCATGTCGGGCGCGCTCATGGCCGGGGGCATATGGCTGGTATCGATGCCCTGGATGGCCTGGAACTGCGTCTCGATCCGTCCGGGCAGGCAGAGCTGGAGATAGACGCCGGAGCCGGCGATCTCGCCGGTGAGCGCCTGGGTGAAGGCGAGCATATAGGCCTTGGCCCCGGCATAGACGGCGCGATGGGGCAGCGGATTGGGTGGCAGGGTACCGCTGAGAGAGAGCAGCGAGGCGATGTTGATGATGGCGCCAGATTTGCGCTCCAGCATGGCGGGAAGTGCGGCGCGGGTCAGGCGGGTGACGGCGCGGATATGGATTTCGATCAGCCCGTCGATCGTGAAGGTGTCGAGCGTGGCAAACGGGCCGTAGCCGCCGAAGCCGGCATTGTTGATCAGCAGGGTGATGGCGGGATCGGCGGCGAGGCGGGCTTCGATGGCGGCGAGGCCCGGCTTGGTGGTGAGGTCGGCGACGATGGTCTCGGTGGCGATGCCGTGTTGCTTGGCCAGGCGGCTGGCGTGCTGGTCCAGCAGCCCAGCCCGGCGAGCGACCATCACTAGGTCATAGCCGCGTTCGGCGAGCTGGTCGGCGAATTCGAGGCCGATCCCGGCGGAGGCGCCGGTGATCAGCGCACGGGGGCGGATGGGGGAGGCCATGGCGGGGTCCTGTCGGTTGGGCGGGAGCCTGGATTACGACTTTGGCGGTGGCGAGGCCATGGGATGGGCTAGGATGTGGCGCGGTATGAGGAGGGTCGGATGATTTCGCATATCCATCTTGGCAGCGGTGATCTTGGGCGGTCGGTGGCGTTTTATGAGGCCGTGCTGGGGGGGCTGGGCTGGCGGTTGAAGTTTCGTGAGGACGCGCAGGGCTGGGCGGGCTGGCAGGGGGATGCGGCGCGGCCGTTGTTTCTGGTTGGCCGGCCCTTCGATGGCGGGGCGCCTGGCGTGGGGAACGGGCAGATGGTGGCGCTGCTGGCACCGAACCGGGCGGCGGTGGATGCGGCCTATGCGGCGGCTCTGGCGGCGGGCGGGAGCGATGAGGGCGCGCCGGGGCTGCGGCCGCAGTACCACGCGGCGTATTATGGGGCGTATTTCCGCGATCCGGACGGGAACAAGATTGGTGTCGTGTGTCACGCGCCCGAGTGAGAGTGTGTCACGCGCCGGAATGAGGGTGTGTCACACGCCGGAGTGATTGTTAGTGACTCGTAGCCCGGATGGAGCAGAGCGCAATCCGGGAAATACGGTGCCGCCCGACCCGGATTGCGCTCTGCTCCATCCGGGCTACGATGCCGGGAACAGGGGGAAAGCAATGGCGCGCAGATTGACCTTCGGGATGCAGTTCGATTTCCGCAATCCGCGGCGCTGGCATCAGGATTGGGCGAAATTCTATGCCGAGACACTGGAGTTCGCCGCCTGGACCGAGCAGCTCGGTTTCGACAAGGTGCATTTTTCCGAACATCATTGTGCGGAAGACGGGTATCTGCCCTCGCCGCTGATGGCGGCCAGCGCGCTGGCGCCACGCACCAGCCGCATCAAGCTCTCCACCGCCATCGCACTGGCGCCGTTTTATCATCCGACGCGGCTGGCCGAGGATTGCGCGGTGCTCGACATCATCTCCGGCGGGCGCATGGAGATCGCGCTCGGGCTTGGCTACAAGCCGGACGAATTCACCGCCTATGGCGCGGCTTTCGAGGGGCGTGGCACGCGGCTGACGGAGATGCTTCAGATCATCCGCGGTTTGTGGAATGGCGAGGCGGTGACATTCAAGAGTCAGTTTTTCGATCTCGATCAGGCGCGCATCATGCCGTTGCCGGTGCAGGCGCATCCGGCACTCTGGGTTGGCGGTTCCAACCTGCTCTCACTGCGCCGCGCCGCGCGGTTTGGCGATGGCGTGCTCGGCGGTGGCGATACGGCGCTGCGCTGGCCGGTTTATGTGGAGGAGCTGAAGGCGGCGGGGCGGAGTGAAGCCGATGGGCGGATGATCGCGGCCAATATTACCTGGCTGGTGGTCAGCGAAGATCCCGAACGCACCGCGCGCGAGGTGGCGCCGCATGTGCTGCATTCGGTGAACACCTATTCCCAATGGAATGCCAAGACCGAGCACAAGCTCTATGGCGGCGGCTATCAGATGAGCGAGGCGGAGCTGATCGAAAAAGGTCCGCTGCGGGTGATGACGCCCGACGATTGCATCACCTTCCTGCGCGGCATTGCCGATGCGGCGCCGATCGAGGGTTTCTACGGGCTGATGCCGCCCGCGGGCTATCCGCTCGCAAAACTTGCGCCGCATATCGAGCTGTTTGCCAAGAAGGTGTTGCCGGCGCTGCGGGGATAATCAGCCGCGTTGGCGCGCCGCCTGGATTGCCTGCCACACGCGCTCGGGCGTGGCCGGCATGTCGATATGGGTGATGCCGAGGGGTTTCAGCGCATCGACCACGGCATTCATCACGGCGGGCAGTGCGCCGGCGCAGCCTGCTTCGCCGCAGCCCTTGGCGCCGAGCGCATTGGTCAGCGCGCGGGTGGGGTGGCTCGCCATGGGGGCGAAGCTGGGCGCATCCGCGGCGCGGGGCAGGCAGTAATCCATGAAGGAGCCGGTGAGCGGCTGGCCGGCCTCGTCGAAGACGACGTTTTCGTAGAGCGCCTGGCCAACGCCCTGCACCGCCCCGCCCTGGGCCTGGCCTTCGACGATGAGCGGATTCACGATGGTGCCGAAATCGCAGACCATGGTGTAGCGCACGATCTGCACATGGCCGGTGTCGGGATCGATTTCCACTTCACAGATATGGCAGCCATTGGGAAAGGCGTGATGCGTCTCGGTGTGGCGGTGATGCACGGAGAGGCTGTCTGGTGCGCCGGCAAGCTCGCTGGTGCGCAGGCGGGCTGCCAGGTCCATAATACCAACACCGCGATCGGTGCCGGCGACGGAGAAGCGGCCGGCGGAAAATTCGATGTCGGTGACTGCGGCTTCGAGAAAAGCTGCTGCGGCGGCGCGGCCTTTGTCGATGACGATATCGCTGGCTTCGAGCAGGGCATTGCCGGTGTGCATCAGCGACTTCGAGCCGCCAGTGCCGCTGCCGATTTGCAACTGGTCTGAATCGCTCTGCATCAACCGGATGAGGTCGAAGGGAACGCCGAGTTTGGTGCTGATGAGCTGGGAAAACGTGGTGGCATGGCCCTGGCCGTGATCATGCGTGCCGGTGAGAAGTGTGACGCCGCCATCATCGTCGAAGCGGATTTCGCCCTGTTCGGTGCCGAGCGGGCCGGTGACTTCGAGGAACTGGCCGATGCCGCGTCCGCGCAGTCTGCCGCGTGCCTGACTGTCCCGGGCACGGGCGGGGTATCCATCCCAATCGGCAGTGATCAGTGTCCTGTCGAGAAGATTGCCGAAATCGCCGCTGTCATAAGTGAGATCGGAGGGTGCGGCATAGGGGATCTGATCCGGGCGCACATGGTTGCGGCGGCGCAGCTCGATACTGTCGATGCCGGTCTTGAGTGCGGCGCGTTCGATCAGCCGCTCCATGTAGTAATTGCCCTCCGGCCGTCCGGCGCCGCGATAGGGGCCGACGGGCGAAGTGTTGGTGTAGACACACTTGGTCTGCACATCGATGAGCGGCGTGCGATACACGCTCAGCATGTTCTGGGCGATATTGGTGGTCGGCGGCACCCAGGTGCAGTTGGAGATGGCAGCGCCAAGATTGCCGAATCCGGTGACGCGGATGGCGAGGAAATTTCCCTCCGCGTCGAGTGCCAGCGAGGCGGTCATTTCATGGTCGCGGCCATGCGCGTCGGAGACGAAACTTTCGCTGCGCGTGTCGGTCCATTTCACCGGCCGGCCGAGCGCGCGCGCGGCGAAGAGCACGGCGTAATATTCGGGGAACGGCACGTAGCGCATGCCAAAGGAGCCGCCGACATTCTTGCTGAGAATGTGGATTTTCTCCGGCTTGCAGCCAAGTCCATCGGCCATCCAGTCGCGAAAGCCGATGACGCCCTGGGTGCCGACGGCGAGTGTCCAGCGTTCGGATGCTGGATCATAGGCGCCGACCGCGCCGCGCGGTTCCATCTGGGCGACGACGATGCGGTTGCTGGGCATCTCAAGGCTGATCACATGCGCGGCGCGCGCGAAGGCGGCATCGGTCGCCGCGGTGTCGCCAAATTGGTAATCCAGCCCGATATTGCCTGGAACATCGTCAAATAGAACCGGCGCACCGGGGGCGGCGCCGGCGCTGGCGCTGGTGACGCAGGGCAGCGGTTCGATATCGAGCACGACCTGCTCGGCGGCGTCGCGCGCCTGATGCAGCGTCTCGGCGACCACAAAGACGATGGGATCGCCGACATAGCGGACCTTGGTGCGCGCCAGCACAGGCTGCACCGGCTGCTTCATTGGCGTGCCGTCACGCGAGGTGGGAATCTTGCGCCCGTTCATACGTGTGAAGCCGCCCGCATCCAGCTCCGCCTGGGTGATGACGGCGAGTATGCCGGGCATGGCGCGCGCGGCGGTGGCGTCAATGCCGCGCAGGATGCCATGCGCATGGGTGCTGCGGACGAAAACACCGTAGGCCTGGCCGGGCACGTTCACATCGTCCGTATAACGCCCTTCGCCGCGCAGCAGCGCCGGGTCCTCCTTGCGGGGGACGGGCTGGCCGACGGCAAAGCGTTCGGGCACGGCATCGAGTATGGCATCAGGCGGGGGCGTCATCAGCAGGCCTTGGATCGTTTTCTGTTCTTGAAAAAATCGTTCGCCGCCGGTGAGGCGGGGACCGATTAAGCAGAGCACGTGGCCAAGCGTCCAGTCAGGGCACCGTCACTTCAGGCGCATGACTCGCGGGGGCGGCTGAGTCGTAGGGGGTGTTATGGCGCGTCCATCACCGCTTTGCAGGCGGCGGGCAGCGGCGTTGGCGCCCGTGGTGGGGATGGCGGCGCGGGTGGTTTGTCGAGTTGCGCGAACCACCAGTCCAGGCTCGCGTCGCAGCCATCGCCGGCGGGCGGGGGCGGCGCCTGGATGCATTCCGCCTGTCCGGAAGGGCAGCGGAAACGGATATGCATATGCGAGGCATGGCCCCACCAGGGACGCATCAGACGCAGCCAGCTGCGCTCGCCCTGCACGGTGGCGCAGAGTTGGCGCTTGATCGCCGGGTTGATCAGGATGCGATCCACGTTTGGCAAATTGGCCGAAATTTTCAGCAAGGTGACGAGCTCCGCGCTCCAGCGCGCGGGATCGACGGCGCGGCCTCCAGGGGCGACGATGCTGGCGATCTCGATCTGGTCGCGCGCTGGTCGGGAGAGTGGCGGCTTGGGCGTGGTGTCGAGCCAGATATCCACATCGAGGCCGAGCTGGTGGCTGGAATGGCCGCCGGCGAGCGATCCGCCGCGCGGATTGGACATGTCGCCAATATAGATATCCGGCAGGCCCGCCTGCTTCGCACGTGTTCCAAGCAGGGCGATGCCGGCGATGGTGTCCGGATGGCCCCAGAAGGAGCTGCGCGACTGGCGGATTTGCGCAAAGCCTGGCCCTGTGTCGGGCAACTCCGCGGCACCTGCGATGCAGCCGGATGCCTGGCTGCCGATGATGCGCACGGGGCCGGGGGCCGGCCTACCGGGGGCCGGGCCGCGCTGTTCGGCGAAAGACTGGGATGTGAGGCATGCCGTCGCGGCAATCGCCAGGACGGCACGCCGCATCCGCCTCACGGTTTGCTGGCCACCGCCGGGATGGACAGATAGGCGAGGCGCTTCATCTCGCGCCGTTGCCGGGAGACCGAATCCAGGATCAGTCCGCAGGTCAGGGAGAGGAAAGACAGGAGCACGAAGCCGGTGGCCAGAACCGCGCTTGGCAGGCGCGGCACCAGGCCGGTGCGCAGGAATTCCAGCACCACGGGGATGCCGAGGCCGATGCCAAAAATCATCAGAATGGCTGCCAGCAGCGTGAAGAACTGCAAGGGCCGCTCCTCTTTGACCAGGATGATGATCATCCTGAGAATGCGGAAGCCATCGGTATAGGTGCGCAGCTTGGACACCGATCCGGCCGGGCGGTCCTTATAGGCGATGCTCACCTCGGCCAGCGGCATGCGCAATTCCAGCGCATGCACGGTAAATTCCGTCTCGGTCTCGAATCCCGAGGCCAGGGCCGGGAAGGATTTGACGAAGCGGCGCGAGAAGACGCGGTAGCCGGAGAGCATGTCGGTGATGCGGCTGCCAAAGACATTGGCGACCATGCCGGTGAGCAGCGCATTGCCGAAGCGATGGCCACGGCGATAGGCGGCCTCTATGGCGGTGGTGCGCGCGCCATTGACCATGTCGAGCTGTTCCTCGACCAGCAGGCGAAGCATCTCCGGCGAAGCGGCGGCATCGTAGGTGTCATCGCCATCGACCAGCACATAGGCGTCCGCTTCGATATCGGCGAACATGCGGCGGACCACTTGGCCCTTGCCCTGTAGGCGCTCACACCGCACGACGGCGCCGGCCGCGCGGGCCACCTCCATCGTGCGGTCGCGCGAGTTGTTGTCATAGACATAGATCGTCGCATCCGGCAGGGCGGCGCGGAAATCCGCGATCACTTTCGGAATGGCGATTTCCTCGTTGTAGCAAGGAACGATCACAGCCACGCGCAACCCGGCCCAGGGGGGGGTGATGCCCCCATTTGCCTGTGCCGAGCTGTCCAGCGTGTCGTCGTTCATAGGCTTTCCTTACTGGAGCGAGGTAATCGCATTGCGGTTCTGCGCCAGCGATTGCGGGTCCGAGCCGAGCGCGGTCGGGCGGTCCTTGCCATAGCTGATGGCGCGCAGCCGGGCGGAGGCGACGCCGCGGGCGACCAGGTAATCGCGGGCGACAATGGCGCGGCGCTGGCCGAGGGCGAGGTTGTATTCGCTGGTGCCGCGTTCGTCGCAATTACCAGAGACCAGGATGGTGACGCGCGGATAGGTCGCCAGCCAGGCGGCCTGACGGTCGAGCGTGGCGCGCGCCTCGTTGGTGAGCTGCGAGGAATCGGTCTCGTAGAGGACGCGATCACCGGCGGTCTGGGCCAGATCTTCCTGCGAACCCGGTGTGGCACGCCCGGCCATGCCCGCTCCACCCGCGCCGCCAGCGCCGATGCCGCCGGCATTGCCCGCGCCCGCTCCGCCCGATCCGCTCGTGGAGGCGGGGCCTCCGCAGCCAGCCAGCAGCGCCAGCCCGACCAGTGCACCCAGGATTTTCAGTGTCATAGCTCGTCGATCTCCACGCGGAGGGCCGGGGAAGTCCGGCACCGGCCCGAGTCTATGCCGAGCCGGCGTGCCGGGCCAATAACCGGATTTCACTCAGCTGCGCCGGACAAGTCTGATGGGGTGGGGCTAACTGTTCCCCACAACGTCCTCGCGCATGAAGCCGGGGCGGGGGAACAGGTCGAGCAAGGTGCGGCCAAACCCGCCATCGACCGAGATATTCTCGCCATTGACGTAGGAGGAGCGCTCGCTGGCCAGGAACATCGCCACCTCGCCCATATCGGACGGGTCAGCGATGCGGCGTGTCGGCACCATGGCGACGCGCTGGGCCTCGATGCCCGGCACGGCGAGGATCGGTGCGGTCATGCCGGAGCGTGTATTGCCCGGCGAGAGGCAGTTGGAGCGCACGCCCTGCGGCCCCCATTCGGTGGCGAGACCCTGGCTGAGCAGCACCACGCCGGCCTTGCTGGCCGAATAGGCGCCGGAGAAACCCTGTGGGAAGCGCGAGGCGATGGAGGCGACATGCACCAGCGAGCCGCGTCCGCGCGCCAGCATTTGGGCGCCGAATTTCTGCGAGCAGAGGAACACGCCGGTCAGATTCACCGCCAGCAATGCGTTCCAGTCGGCCAGTGACAGGGTCGCAAGCGCGCCGGGGCGGAGGATGCCGGCATTGTTCACCAACACGTCACAGGGGCCGAGCTCGCGCACGAGATGCTCGGCGGCGTTTTGCACCGACGTCTCGGAGGAGACGTCACAGCCGACGCCGATGGCGCCATGGCCAAGCTTTTCCGCCGCCGTGCGGGCGAGATCGGCGCTGACATCGAGGACCATCACCCGCGCGCCAGCCTGGACGAAACATTCGGCAATGCCGAAGCCGATGCCGCCGCCAGCGCCGGTGACGACAACATTCTTGCCGGCAAGGTCCAGCCAGTCATGATTGCGTGGGGTAGTCATTGGCGGCGTCTCCCGGAGCGTTGTTGCTGATTTGCTCAGCACTGCTTACCAGAGCGCGCGTCTTTGCCAAGGCGGCGGCCCGGATGAGAGCTGGAACTGCATCCGGGCCGCGTTAGTCGCGATATTATTGGGCGAGGAACAGCTTGTTCCACTTCTCGGTGTAGGCCTTCACCGCCTCGGGCGGATATTTCAGCGGATCGAAGGGGGTGATCGTCCTGGCATCGAGCGTGTTCGGAATATTCGGCAGCGGGCTTGCGACACCGCCCGGCCCCGCCCAGGTGGTCTGGCCGCGGCGGGACATGAAGTAGTTCATCGCCACCAGCGACGCATTCGGATGCTTGCCCCAGGCGAGGATGCCGGCGCCATAGCGGATGCCAAAGCCGGGATTGGGATAGACCAGCTTGATCGGCGCGCCCTGGTCGATCATCGGCAGGCTGACGCTGGTATTGGTAAACGCGGTGGCGACGATCTCGCCCGAGGCAAGGGACTGCGTGTTGCCGACCGCGCCGGCATAGAGTTTCGGCTTCTGGGCGGCGAATTTGGCCAGGAAGTCCGGCCCCTGGGTCTGTTCCAGCCAGTCATACCAGGCGATCAGCGTGGTCGCCGCCAGCGTCGAGGTGCCGATGCGGCCGCGCAGATCGGGGCGCAGCAGATCCTGGAAGCTGGTGACCGGAGTTTTCAGCGAGTCGGTATTATAGGCCAGGATCAGCGGTTCCAGCGCGAGCACGGCAACGCCGCCATCGCTGAGGAATTGCTTCGGCCAGTTGTCCACATCCGGCCCGGACGGCTTGCGCAGCGCGCCTTCGGCCTCGCGGCGGGCGAGCCAGCCGAGTTCGGTGGAGATCATCATATCGGCGCCGTCAGCCCCGGTCTGACGCTCCATATCAAGGCGCGGCAACATCGGCCCGCTATCCATGCGGGCGACCTCCATCTGGATGCCAGGATTGGCGGCTTCGAAATCGATGCGCAGGCGGTTGAGCAGGGCGGGGACGGTGGCGCTGTAGAGCACCAGTTTGCCCTCTTTCTTGGCTGCGGCGACGATGTCGGTCCAGCTTTGGGCGCGCGCGCCGGCGCTGACGCTGATCAGGGCGGCGGCGCAGGCGGCGAGCAGTAGTCCACGTTTGGCGAGGCGCATGGGATTTCTTCCTTCTATCCGCTTCTGAGTCAGGCTCAGGCTTTGGCCTTCACACCTTCCGCGCGCAGACGCGTTGCGATGGCGACGACACGGTCACGGCCTTCCGGCGTTGATGCGTCGATCTGCACCTGTCCCTCGGGCGTCTCAAAGATTGGCGTGTGCGAGGCCTTCAGCGAGCCGAAGATTTCAAACGTCGTGCAGCCCTCGGGGCCGGCGATATGCGGGCCATAGGCGACATGGGGTTCGCTGACCATCACATCGCCGACGGTGAGCACGCGGTCGCCGACATCGAGCGTGCCCTGCACGACGATTTCGAAGCGGTGACATTCATGCGCGTGGCGTGGCAGCACATCTCCCGGGCCGAGGCGCAGGGCGGCAATGGTCGGCGGGTTCTCGGCTTCGGTGCCCATGAGGAAATAGGCGAGGCCGCCGGTCAGCCGGCCTTCCTGCATGGGCTTGAGCTTGTCCGGGCAACGCGTCCAGAAATCGGCGTCACGAATGGACAGAAATTCGGGCATGGTGTTCCTCCCTTGTTGAATTGACTCCAGCCTAGCTCGACTGGCGGCGAATCCGAAATCCTGGGTTGTTCCGCCTGAGCGCCCGCCAATGCGGTGACCGGCGGACCCACGCAGTGCCCTGATCACGGCTGCCGCGGCACCCAGCAAGAGCATGATCACACGTGCCTTGGCTGGATGAACAGCTTATGGGGAGGCTGGTCCTCGCGGCCGCAACCTGCGCGGCATCCCAAGGCGTGGCGGCTGGCGCCGCCGATCGCGGTTTTTCCCGTTGCCGCATCCGGGTTGGCGCAGCACGGGATGGATGAGCCGGAATCCCTAGTTTCGGGCGGATGCGGGGATGGGCTGACAGTGGCGATGTGTCGTGCGCGTCACCGCACGAGCCAGGCAGTGTGGGGGCGGGCGGTGGGGATGGCGCAGATTGCCAGCCAGACCGGGCTGTCCCGCGAGCAGTTGTATCGGTCGTTCAGCGAGAACGGTAATCCGACGCTGAAGACGACGCTTGCGGTGATGAAGGCGCTGGGCATTGAGTTGTCGGCCAAGGTTGCGGCTTAGGGGACGGGGCATGACTCTCGACGAGATCCGCGCCCGGGCGCCGCGTGTGGATCGGGCGCGGATGGCGGCGACAACGGAGGCGGCGATTGCGCGGCAGGCCCTGGAGGATGGGCATGATGCGGCGGTGGTGCCCGATGCGTCCGAGATTATCTCGCCGGGGTTTATCCGGCGGCGGCTTGGATTGTCGCAGGCGGCGTTTGCACGGTTGCTCGGAATTCCGGTCGGGACATTGCGGAATTGGGAGCAGAACCGGGTGGCGATGGAGCCAGCGGTGCGGGCGTTGATGCGGATCATTGCGCGGGAGCCGGAGGCGGCGTTGCGGGCGTTGGTGGGGTAGGTACCAGACTGCAAATGGTCGATTTTCGCGTTTGGACGTGTTCCGAAATTCAAGACTTCTGCAAGCTTCTCGGGCCAGCGTTGAAGCAGCACTCGCGCCTCTTGCCGCCAATACGAATCTTCTCCCCGGGCTACCGAGTAGCACCAAGCCTGAAAGTATGGCGGGTGCCGCCTTCCGCCATCCTGATCGCGGCCGACGAACTGTATCGCAGGCGTGAAATGCGCCTCAAGTAATCTCGATTATTTCCATTAGATGGTTATCAATCAGGCCATCTAATCGACAGGAGAAGGTTTCCACTCACGAGTAAGTTTCTCAGCCTGCGCAACCTGTGCGGGGTTCATATGTTCAACGAGAGCAGTCTGACTCTTCTTTGCCAAATCTGCATACATCTCGTTCGATATTCCGGGTTTTGTAAGGACGAGGTTAAACCACATGTAGGCCGACACTAAATCTGGAGTAACTCCCTCGCCTCTAGCGTGCATACTGCCGAGACTGGCCTGAGCGGCGACATCGCCGCGATAGGCAAGGAAATTGAAAATCCGCAACGCAGTTTTATAATCTTGAATTTTATACGCAGCGACTGCGTCTTCGTTCGTTGGCCATGGTTTCCAGTCGCGAGCGAGCTGCTGGGCCTGTCTGATTTGCGCTGGAGTCATCCTAGCGCTGACTTGTTTCCGTTTCGCTTCTGCCAAGTTATCTGGCCTTGCAGATCGCACAAAATCCGCGGAGGCAAGGCTGAGCCATACGTAAGCTTTTACGTCGTCCGGCGGAACGCCTTGAGCGTCAGCATACATACTGCCGAGGGCGAACTGGGCGGAGCCATCGCCTTTATTCGCGAGCGGGCGGAAAAACTGGAGGGCCGTCGCATAATCGCCCTTACTATACGCAGCAGTTCCGTTCACGTAGTTAGCGACGTCAATTGGGTCACTTGGCGGTTTTGGCGATTGTGCAAGTGCAGCAGCACTGAACAAACAAGCAAACGCTGCGGCAGCTAGGCATCGCTGGAGCCACGGAATCATGCTGATATCCCTTCTCGCTTGGTTGCCTTCACGGCTGCGCACTGCAAACACAAAAGAGCATATACGATGTACCGCTTTGAACAACCTTCAGCGAGCGTAGGGCGGGGTGCTCTGCCGCACCCCACCATCACCACCGGAGCCCGTGCGGTCAAAAGCACGCCCAGCCGGGAAACGTGGCTGCAAATATCAAGACTTTCGGTCGCATTTGTAACCCCTATGATTCCAGAGGGTTAGAACGGCCGAAAGATACGTCCGAAACACAGCCGCAAAATCGATGCCTCCAACACGCCGTTGGAATTTCGGAGCGAGATGCAACTGAACGCGTCGGTCCGCGCTAATTCTCCGTCTGGCTCAGCCCCAACACCGATGCCGCACGCATCAGCTTGCCATCCAGCGTCGCCAGCATCAGGCCGCGTCGCTGCGCCAGTTCCAGATAGGTGGCGTCGTAGAGGCTGAGGCCGAATTTTTCGGATAAAGCGAGCGTGTCCTTCCAGGCGTGGTGCAGCGTGTCCGCGTCGACGGTGATGGGCAGTTCGCGCAGTTCGGCCAGGGCCTGATCACGGTAGGCGGCGTCGCAGCGTCCCCGGCGGATGGCGGTCTGGAAGGCGTTGCCGACTTCGAGGTGCCAGAGTGTGGGGACGATGGCGCCCTGGTCGGCGATCTGCATCAGGAGCGCGTTGGCGGCATCGGTCTGTTCGTCCGGGAAATACCAGGAGAGCGTTAGGGAGGCGTCGAGGACCAGCATTGTCGTGTCCTGCCGTTACATGCGGCCTTCGTCGATCAGGTCGCGGATGGAGAGGCCTCCGAGGCTGTGGCCCTTGGCCATTTCCTTGATGCGTTCGGCGGCGGCGCGGGAGCGGGTGCGGTCGATGCCGGGATGGGCGGGGACCAGGCGGGCGACGGGGTGGCCCCGGCGGGTGATGAGGACTTCCTCGCCCTGTTCGACCCAGTCGAGCAGGGTGCCGAGGCGGTTCTTGGCGTCGAAGGCGCCGATTTCGCGCATGGGATGGCTCCTGTAAGCTGGATTGTAAGCTAGGTGGTTGGTGGGGCGGGTGCAAGGGTTTTGGGGTGTGGAGTGGGTGGGACCCGGATTTCGCCTGCGGCTCCATCCGGGCTACGGGGCTGGAGGCGGTCGAAATTTGCTGTTTCCGAGCGAACTTGCGGCGGATGACGCGGGGCGTCCCACGCTTTGCTTATCCGCCCTTCGAGGTCTGGACCGAATCGCCCCGAATCGGCGCAGAATGGCGGTCAGTTCTGTGTATTGGACCTCCCGTGATTGCGCTGCTGACCGGACGCGTCGAGAGTATCGAGGCGGATCGCTGCGTCATTGACGTGAGCGGTCCTGCTGGGGGCGTGGGGTATCTGGTGCATGCCTCGACGCGGACTTTGGCGTCCTTGCAGCCGCCGCCGGCTTTGGTGCGGTTGTTGATTGAGACGCAGGTGCGCGAGGATGCGATCACGCTGTTCGGCTTTGCCGAGAGCGCGGAGCGGGACTGGTTCCGGTTGCTGACCACTGTGCAGGGGGTGGGTGCGAAGGTTGCGCTGTCGATCCTGTCCGCTTTGTCACCTAAAGACCTTATTTCGGCCATCGCCGCGGGGGACCGTGCGGCTCTGACCCGGGCGTCGGGTGTGGGGGCGAAGCTGGCGGTGCGGCTGTTGACCGAATTGCGTGACAAGGCCGGGGCGATGCCGTCGAGCGGTGGTGTGTTCATCCCGCCGCCGGTCAGCAAGCCTGGTGTGGATGCGGATGCGCTCTCGGCCCTTGTGAACCTTGGCTATAAGCGGCCGGAGGCGCAGGGGGCGGTGGCGCGGGTGATGGAGCGGCTGGGGGATGCTCCGGCGCTCGATAACGTGATCCGTGAGTGCCTGAAGGAATTGGCCCGATGAGCGCTAAGCCATGAGCGGGCGCAAGTCGGCGCCGTCGCCGGAGCGGGATAATGCGGCGCTCTCGCCGATGCGCTCGGAGGAGGATGCCGCCGAGGCAACGCTGCGCCCGCAAACTCTCGATGATTTCACCGGCCAGCAAGCATCGCGTGAGAATCTGCGTGTCTTTATCCAGGCGGCGCGCGGGCGGGGCGAGGCGCTGGATCATGTGTTGCTGCATGGCCCGCCTGGCCTGGGTAAGACGACACTGGCCCAGATTGTCGCGCGCGAGCTGGGGGTGGGGTTTCGCGCCACTTCCGGTCCGGTAATTCAGCGGGCGGGGGATCTGGCGGCCATTCTGACGAATTTGCAGCCGCGCGATGTGCTGTTCATCGATGAAATCCATCGCCTCCAGCCGGCGAT
>CANJOG010000006.1 GCA_947475475.1 Acetobacteraceae bacterium | reverse complement strand
TGCAAGTGAATTTCTCGAGGGGTGGCGACTTTTTGCAATCCAACAATGTCGAAAGGATGCAGCCCCCATGCCTTCTCTGATCTTACTGAACGGCATACTCCTGTTGGCACATGCGCTACTTTGGTTTGCCGAACTGTTGAGCCACGGTAACAGTTTGCCGCCGCCGGACATAACTACAAACTAAAATGTCCAATTGCGCCAGTGGAGTAGACAGTTTCTGCTTCACTGGCGCGAGGAACGCTACAGATACCGCGAAGTCAGATGCGCCGTGAAATCCGACGGGTCCAGCTTCTTGCCGGTCGCCGCGGCCAACAAATCGTTGAAGCCGAGCCGGCTGCCCTGGCCGTGCACATGCGTCGCCAGCCAGGATTGCAAAGCGCCAAGATTGCCGCGCGCAAGTTCACCGTCCAGATCGGGCACCGCACGGCGCGCCGCCGCCATCAACTGTGCCGCCGCCATCGCACCCAGCGTGTAGCTGGGGAAATAGCCAAACCCGCCATCATACCAATGGATATCCTGCAAACATCCGCGCGCGTCATTCGGCGGGGTGATTCCGAGCAGCGCATGCAGCCCGTCATTCCAGGCCCCCGGCAGATCGGCGACTGCCAGATCACCGGCGATCAGCGCGCGTTCGAGACGGAAGCGCAGGATGACATGCGCCGGATAGGTCATTTCATCAGCCTCGACGCGGATGAAGCCGCGCTCGATCCGGCGCCAGATGCCGGCGAGATTGTCGGGCGCATAGGCGGCCGCCTCGCCGCCAAAAGTCGCCTGCAATTTCGGACCAAGCCAGGCGAGATAGGCATCGGAGCGGCAAGCCTGCATCTCGACGATCAGTGACTGGCTTTCATGCGCCGCCATGCCCGCCGCCTCGCCCACCGGCTGGCGGGCATAGTCGTGCGGCAAATGGCGCTCATAGAGCGCGTGGCCGGTCTCATGCAGCACGCCCATCAGCGCCTGGGTGAAATCATCCTCGTTATACCGCGTGGTGATGCGGATATCGGACGGGATGCCGCCGCAGAACGGATGCGCCGAGCGGTCCAGCCGCGCATGGTCATAGTCGAGCCCGGCGGCCTTCGAGAGCTCACGACACAAAACCTCCTGCCTGTCGGCGGAGAAGGGACCCGCCGGACGGATCGGCGCCGGCTTGGCCGCCTGGATTTCCTCGGCGCGCGGCAAGGCGTCGCGCAGAAACGCCTCATAGGCGTCAAACACCGGCTCGACATCGGCGGCGGTCACCCCGCGCTGATAGCCGTCCATCAGGGAATCATAGGGCGAGAGGCCGAGCACTGGCGAGAGTGCCTGTGCCGCCTGGCGGGCGAGGCCGACCACTTCAGCGAGCTTGTCGCGCACCATCGCGAAATCCGACGCCTTGCGGGCCTCGCGCCAGACCTTCTCGCAGGCTGAATTAGCCCGCGCGGTTGCTTCCACCAGGTCTGCCGGCAAGGCGGTGGCGCGGGTATAGGAATGACGCATCAGCCGGAGATTGGCGCCCTGCCAGGCATCTTCCGGCGGAGTGGCTTCGGCCTTGGCCAGCGCCTCGCCGGTTTCGGGCGCGGTCAACATGGCATGGGCAATGCCGGCCAGCACGGCGAGCTGATCACCGCGCGCAGCCCCTCCGCCCGCGGGCATCATTGTGGCGGCATCCCAGCCGAGAATGGCCGAGGCCTCACCCACAGTCGCAATGCGGGCGAAGCGGTCCGTCAGGGTGGCGTATCCGGAGGTCATGCACGTGTCTTTCTGAGCCAGAGCAGGAAGATCACCAGCAAGACGCAAGCCAGTGCGTACCAGGTGATCGCATAGGAAAGATGGTCATTCGGCGGCCTCGGCAGGCGCGTCGCCGGCAGCGGCAGGCCCTCGGCGGGGGGGGCACCAAGTGCCACCAGCACGAAGACAGGCGCGCCGGCGGCGCCGAGTGCTCCAGCCATGGAGGCCGGATCCATATTGTAGAAGCGCCGCGCCGCAAGGTCCGGCGCTGGGGTGAACCAGCCCGGCGCTTCCTTGCGGCGGACATAGCCCTCCACCCGGATCGAACCGCTCGGCGCCGGCAGCCTGTCCAGCATGGCGGCGGGAACCCAGCCGCGATCGACCAGCACGGGCGGCGCGCCATCGCGTTCCAACACCATGATCAGGCCGCCGCCCATTTCATTCCGCCCACCAAGGGTCTCCACCCGCGAGCCATAAAGCGCGCGTGGGTTGGGGCGCAGACTTCCCTCGACGGCGATCTTGGTGAATTCAGCGGCATCTGGGGTAAGCGCCACGCCGGGCCGCGACTCCGCGGCGTCGATCGCCGCCAGCACGCCGGTCTTCCAGGCGCGGCGCTGCATCTGCCAGGTGCCGAGGCCCAGCATCGCGACCACAAGCACCAGCGTCATCAACGAGGCGGCAAGGCGGCGGCTCATGATCCCTTCCGCTGCGGAAGGTGCTGCATCAGCCGCCCATCTCTGTGCGGCGGTGATGATACTGCTGATAGACCATCGCCGCTTTCATGGGCCGCATGATCAGAATGGCCAGCGGAATCGTCACGATCGGCCAGATGATGATGTGCAGCCAGAGCGGCGGGTTGAAGCGGAACTCGAACCAGAAGGCGAGGCCGACAATCAGGAAGCCGAGGATGAAGGTGGCCCCCACCGCCGGACCATCACCGGAATCATGCTCCGCCAGATCGAGCCCGCAGGATGCGCAGGACGGGCGGATGGAGAGCAGGCCGGAGAACAAAGCCCCCTCCCCACAACGCGGACAGCGCCCCCGAAGGGACGCTGCCAAAAGCGTAGGCTCTGCCATGAATGACCCGATCTAAGCCCCTGGGCGGGATCAGTGGACAGCGATTTCGCCGCCGCCAATCCAGTAGACGCAGATGAACAGGAACAGCCACACTACATCGACGAAGTGCCAATACCAGGCCGCCGCTTCGAAGCCGAAATGGCGGGCCGGGGTGAAATGGCCCTTCGCGGCACGGAACCAGCAAACAAGCAGAAAGATCGTGCCGATGATGACGTGGAAGCCGTGGAAGCCGGTGGCCAGGAAGAACACCGACGGGTAGATGCCGCCGCCAGCGAACTTGAACGGCGCATCCGAATATTCCACCGCCTGCAGGATGGTAAAGGACAGACCCAGCAACACGGTCAGGCCGAGGCCCGTCAGCATCGTGCCGCGATTGCCCTTCAGCAGGCCGTAATGCGCCCAGGTGACCGTCGTGCCGGAGAGCAGCAAGATCATCGTGTTCAGCATCGGCAGGTGCCACGGATCGAAAGTGTGGATGCCCATCGGCGGCCACATCGGCGTTTCCGTGCCCAGCACATGCTCGGGGAACAGGAAGAAGTGGAAATAGGCCCAGAAGAACGCCACGAAGAACATCACCTCGGAGGTGATGAAGAACATCATGCCGTAGCGCAGGCCGAGACGAACCACCGGAGTATGCACCCCGGCGGTACGACTTTCCTTGATCACTTCGCGCCACCAGCCAAAGGCGGTGACCACCGTGATCAGCGTGCCGATGGTCAGCACCCAGTAGCTGCCCAGATGCGCCGCCAGCACGATGCCGAGAACCGTCGCACCGCCGCCAAACGCGCCGATAATCGGCCACGGGCTCGGATCGACCAGATGATAGGGCTGCTTCAGCCCAGAAGAAATTGGAGCCGCCGTTGCGTGCGCGTCGCTGCTCATTGTGCCTGCCCGTCCTTCAACCCTGTAGCCCTTAACCCTGAACCTATGATCTCAGCCAGACGCCGCCCCGCCGAAGCAGGGGGCGCCATCGTCGCAAACCCTAATGCTGCCCCATCTTCACCACGGTCATGGCGAAGAAAATGACGCAGACCGCCAACAGCGTGAAAAAGATGGCGATATTGCCACCACGCCGGCGGCGGCGAAACTCGGCCGCCTGCTCCGGCGTGTAGTGCTTCTCATCCATGGTCACCGCCCCCCTCATCCGATCAGCCGATCAACGGCAGCGGCGGCAAACAGAACCGCCAGATAGAGCAGCGAAAACTTGAAGGTCGCCCGCGCCGGTGCGTCATTGGTCAGGCTGCGGCCCGTCGCATCCTGCTTGTCCGCGAGCACGCGGAGAGCGAAGACCAGGAAGCCGAGCCCCAGCACCAGGGCGGAAATCCCATAGACCGGGCCGAGATAGCCCAACGCCCAGGGAGCAACCGACACCGGCAGCAGCAGCACGGTGTAGATCAATATTTGAATGCGCGTATGCCGCGCCCCATGCGTCACCGGCAGCATGGGCACGCCGGCCCGGGCGTAATCGTCATGCGCGTAGAGCGACAGCGCCCAGAAATGCGGCGGCGTCCAGAAGAACACCAGCGCGAAGAGCAGCAGCGGCAGCACATCGATGGACCCGGTCGCCGCCGCCCAGCCGATCACCGGCGGGAAGGCGCCGGCGGCACCACCGATGACGATGTTCTGCGGCGTGCGGCGCTTGAGCCACATCGTATAGACAAAAACATAGAAGGCGATGGAAATCGCCAGCACCAGGGCGGCCACCACATTGGTCGCCAGGCCCATCAGCACGACCGAGGCAACTGCCAGCCCGACGCCAAAGCCAAGCGCCTCGCCCGGCGCAATGCGTCCCGCCGGAATCGGCCGGCCCCTCGTGCGGCGCATCACCGCATCGATATCGCGGTCGAACCACATATTGATCGCGCCGGCGGCACCCGCCGCCACCGCGATACACAGCACCGCGATCGCCGCCAGCACCGGATGCAACCGTACCGGCGCAATGACGATCCCGATGGCGCCGGTGAAGACCACCAGCGTCATCACCCGCGGCTTGAGCAGCGCGAGCCAGTCGCGCACCTCCGCTTCGCCCCCAAGGGAGGGAGCGATAGCGGCGGCGCGGAGCGTGTTGACAGGGTCGGCCATCGGCAGCGTGTTCCTACGCGCGCATCCTCAGCGGATGCGCGGCAGTTCCTCGAAAGTGTGGAAGGGCGGCGGGGAGCTGACCGTCCACTCAAGCGTGGTGGCACCCTCGCCCCAGTAATTATCGGCCAGCTTCACCTTCGAGGTGAAGGTCTTATAGCAGACCAGCAGGAAGATCAGCACCGAGAAGCCGGAGACAAAGGCGCCGATCGAGGCGATGTAGTTCCAGCCAGCGAAAGCATCCGGATAATCCGGATAGCGGCGCGGCATGCCGGCCAGACCCACGAAGTGCATCGGGAAGAAGGTCAGGTTGACGCCGATGAAGAACACCCAGAAATGCAGCTTGCCGAGGAATTCAGGATACTGGCGGCCCGACATCTTGCCGATCCAGTAGTAGAACCCCGCGAACATGCCGAACACCGCGGCGATCGAGAGCACGTAATGGAAGTGCGCGATCACGTAATAGGAGTTGTGCAGCACCTGATCGAGCGCGGCATTGGAGAGCACGATGCCGGTCACACCACCGAGCGTGAAGAGGAAGATGAAGCCCAGCGCCCACAGCATCGGCGTCTTGAACTCGATCGACCCGCCCCACATCGTCGCGATCCAGGAGAAGATCTTCACGCCTGTCGGCACCGCGATGACCATGGTCGCGGCCATGAAGTAGGCGCGGGTATCGACGTCCATGCCCGACACATACATGTGATGGGCCCAGACGATGAAGCCGACCGCACCAATCGCCACCATCGCATAGGCCATGCCGAGATAGCCAAAGACCGGCTTGTGGCTGAAGGTCGAGATGATGTGGCTGATGATGCCGAAGGCCGGCAGGATCATGATGTAGACTTCGGGGTGGCCGAAGAACCAGAACAGATGCTGGAACAGCACCGGATCGCCACCGCCCTGCGGGTCGAAGAAGGCGGTGCCGAAATTGCGGTCGGTGATCACCATGGTGATCGCGCCGGCCAGAACGGGCACGGAGAGCAGCAGCAGGAAGGCGGTCACAAGCATCGCCCAGATGAACAGCGGCATCTTGTGCAGCGTCATGCCGGGAGCGCGCATGTTGAAGATGGTGGTGATGAAGTTCAGCGCGCCAAGCAGCGAGGAGACGCCAGCAAGGTGAAGCGAGAACAGCGTCAGATCCATACCGATGCCCGGCTGGTAATTCTGGTTGGCCAAGGGGACATAGAGCGTCCAGCCCGGGCCGGAATCACCCAGCAGCAGGCCGGCCATGATCAGCATGAAGGCCGGCACCAGCAGCCAGAAGCTGATATTGTTCAGGCGCGGGAAGGCCATATCCGGCGCGCCGATCATCAGCGGGATGAACCAGTTGCCGAAACCGCCGATCAGCGCAGGCATGACGGAGAAGAAGATCATCAGCAGGCCATGCGCGGTGATGATGGTGTTCCACGTCTGGCCGTTGGTCACCATCGTGCCACCGGGATGCATGAGCTGGGCGCGCATGATCATCGACAGCACGCCACCGACCAAGCCGCCACAGACGGCGAAGATCAGGTAAAGAGTGCCGATATCCTTATGGTTGGTCGAGAAAAACCAGCGCGCCACAAAGCCTGGCTTGTGGTCGTGATGGTCATGCCCGTGATCGTCCGCATGGTCGTGAGTTGCTGCACTCATGCTCGTCTCTCCTTCACGCCGGCCCAGGGCTCAGCGCCGAATATCGGAAGTCGTAACGCCCGCGTCGGCAAGCTGCGTGCTGCCGGCAGACGGAATCGGCTGGCCGGAATCGGCTGCCTTCTTGGCGCCGGCGGCCCAGGTAGCAAACTCGGCGGGCGGGACGGCCTTGATCGAGATCGGCATATAAGCGTGGTTCGCGCCGCAGATCTGATTGCACTGGCCGTAATACGTGCCGGCCTGCGTGACCTTGAACCAGGTCTCGATGGTGCGGCCCGGCACCGCATAGCGCTGCACACCGAGCGAGGGCACGTAGAAGCTATGGATCACGTCCGGGCTGTTGGTCAGCACGCGGATATTCTTGCCGACCGGCACAACGAGCTGGTTGTCCACGTCGAGCAGACGGATCTGGCCCGGCTTCAGCTCGTCCGTCGGGATCATGCGGCTCTCGATGGCGAAGTTGCCGTTATCGGGATAGCCATATTCCCAGTACCATTGATGCGCGGTGACCTTCACGGTCATGTCCGGCTCATGCGTCCGGTCCTCGAAATAGACCAGGCGGAAGGACGGGATGGCGATGATCACCAGGATCAGCACCGGCAGCACCGTCCAGGCCACTTCCAGCAGCGTGTGATGGCTGGTTCGGCTGGGATTGGGGTTGGCGCGGCGGTTAAACCGCACCATCACATAGACCATCAGCCCAAGGACGAAGAGCGTGATCACCGTAATAATGATCAACACCAAATTGTGCAGGCTATGGACAGCCTCGCCGACTGGGCTGAAGGCTTTCTGAAACCCCATTTGCCAGGGGTGCGGCGCTTGCGCCAGGGCTAGGCCTGGAACCGCGATGAGCATCGCCGCCATGGCCAGAAAGGCGGCCCCGAGCCGCCGCAGAGACTGCATGTTCCGTGTCATCCCGCCTACCCGTCTTATTCCGCGCCGTCGAATACGCTTGCCGCCGCACGACGGCACCGCATGGCTGAATGCCACCAGTTCCGCCGCGCCGCAAATTTTCTCGCCGTCCCCTTGCGTGCGACAGGCCCGGTGGCTCGAAAGAGCAGGCGGGCATGAACTGCACGGCAGGTGAACTTTGGTTCACGTCAACTATCGGAGGCGCTGCCTCAGATCAAGGTGCGATCCAGCGGAATTAAGGACGTGTGTGCGGCCAAAACCACGCCAATGAAGTCAGTTGGACAGGCGGACCAGGGTGAAAAGCCCGCCTGGAAAGGCCGGATGCAGGCTGGCGCCGCGCATATCGGCCGGCGAAAAAATCGCCTCATAGGCAAAATCGGGATGCCAGCCGAGCAAACGCGAGGCCGGCGCCATCGCCTTCTCCACCCACCAGCGCACGCCTCGATCGGCCGCGAAGTGATTAACGAACAGCAAAGTGCCGCCAGGGCGGACCACGCGGCGCATTTCGTCCAGCAAGGCGCGGGGATTGGGCACCACGGACGCCACAAACATCGCCACGGCAACGTCGAAGCTCGCCGAAGGCAGGCCGGTGCGCTCGGCATCGCGCTCGTC
This sequence comes from Acetobacteraceae bacterium, assembly GCA_947475475.1. Classification (GTDB taxonomy): domain Bacteria; phylum Pseudomonadota; class Alphaproteobacteria; order Acetobacterales; family Acetobacteraceae; genus CANJOG01. The sequence continues at coordinate 10,024 of CANJOG010000006.1, read as the reverse complement.
CAGCGCCTCGACATTCTCCAGCCCCTGCTCGGCCACCCGGCGACGGGCAATGGCCAGCATTTCGGCGGAGAGGTCGATGCCGGTGATGCGCTTTTCCGGAGCATAGAGCGGCAATGCCAGGCCGGTGCCGACTCCGACCTCGAGCACGCGGGCTCCCGGAGAGGCGTTCACCGCCTCCACCGCGAGTCGCCGCGCCGGGCGGGAAATGGCGCCGAAGGCAACATCATAGATGTCGGCCCAACGACGATAGGCGGCGATCACGTCGCCGGCCTGTAATCCGGTATGTGGGTGAGACCGTTGGGACATGCGCGCCTTGTAGCGCCGTTGCTACGGAAGGGGAATTCGGTAAGGCACAGGAAGTTGCGGCCAGCGGGACAATCTTCGCCCGCGCGAGCACGTGCACAGCACTCGGGGAGCCACGCGCGCCATGCCTGCCTGTCGGAAAGAGAGAAAGAAGCCGCTCAGGCCGGACCAGGCATTGCCAAATCGAGGCCCCGCCGGCCTCCGCTTTAGTCGGCCTTAGTCAGATTCACCGCCGCGGCACGGCCATTCTGCTGCTCCTCGACATCGAAGCCGACCTTCTGGCCTTCGTTGAGGCTGCGCATGCCAGCCTTCTGCACTGCGCTGATATGCACGAACACATCTTTCCCGCCCGTATCAGGCGCAATGAAGCCATAGCCCTTGGTCGGGTTGAACCACTTGACGGTTCCGCTGGTCGCCATCGATGGACGCCTTTTGCCTGCGGGCAGCGCTTCTTGGTTTTTTGCGCGGCCCTAATGAACGCCGGGGCAGATCTTTCTCCCCCTCTCCCTCACAACGGCTGTTATAATCAGCCTGTTGCAGTCAGGAACGTTACAAGCGGATTGCCGGGCTTGCAATGGTTTCGCGTCAGGTCGGCAAATGTCGCGGCCTCCCTGCCCGGACTGGCGGCCGGCCCGCTACTCCTGCCATGAAAAAAGCCGGGCAATGCCCGGCTTTTCCAATGTCTTACGACCAGTTCAGCCAGTTCAGGCAGCGGCCTCGTCACGCCGGTCGCGCACCTTTACATAGGCGAGCTGGGCGTGGCTGTCGCAATAGGGTTTGCCCTGTAGCGCCTCGTGATCGCAGAAGCGGAAGCTCGGTGTGCCGGGCTCGCCGATCGGCCAGCAGCAGGTGGTGACGCGGCCGCCAGAGGGGCGGGGGCTGGAGACCTGACGCAGAACCGGGGCGGCGGCAATCTCGGCAACCGGCAGGGGCTCGGCGGTCGGCGCGGGGGTGGAGAGCGGCGGCAGGGTCGGGCCGGAGACGCGGCGTGGAGCAGCCGGGCGCGGACGCGCCTCGCCTTCCTGGCGGCGAATCGGCGAGGGCCGGGCCGGCAGATTCAGCCGGTGTGCCTTGCCCACGACAGCATTCTTGGAGATCCCCATCCGGCGTCCGATCTCGGCGGTGGAGTGACCCTCCGCCCACAACGCCTTCAGAAGAGCAATCGCGTCCTCCGTCCACTCCATATCGTGGGCTCCTTCCTCGCTGGCCACAAGATACAGTAACCGCGGCGGAGCAAGGGGACAATGGGCTCCGAGTCGACGACCACAAAAAATTGTGGACAACTTGCGGGGAGCCACAAGATGTAGACGCAGACTCAGGAGTTTCGATTCGCCCCAAAGCAGGCCAGTGTCGGATCAGGCCGGCTCGGCCAGCCCAAGCACGCGGCCCGCGCCCGGCAGGTCCGCCGCATGCGGGTGATTACCCGCCGCCACCGTACCATCCTCGGCCCGGACAAGCTGGCAGGTCGCCATCCCGGCCTCCCGCGCAGCATCCAGCTCGGGGCCGATATCGGAGAGGAAGGCGATCTCGCCCGCTTTCAACCCGGCCTCGGCGGCGATCCGGCGATAGCTCGCCGCCTCCCGCTTGGCCCCGATCCGCGTATCGAACCAGCCCGAGATCAGCCCAGACAGGTCGCCTACCACGGAATGACGGAAGATCAGCTGCTGGGCCTCCACCGAGCCCGACGAATAGATCATCAGCCGCAGCCCGGCCCGGTGCCATGCGGCAAGGGCTGCCGGCGCATCGGCGTGGAAGGCGCCACGCAGCGCGCCGCTTTCATAGCCCTCGCGCCAAAGCACGCCCTGCAGGGCCTTCAGCGGGGTGATCTTGGCATCCTGGTCCATCCAGCCGAGCAGGCAAGCCAGCGGATCGCGCCCCGGCTCCAGCGCCTGCACCGCGGCGATCTCGGCGGCAACTTCCGGGTCATCGGCGCGGCTGGCGAGCAAGGCGGGCAGATGCGCGCGCGCATAGGGGAACAGCACGTCCCGCACAAAGGCGATCGGGCTGGTCGTCCCCTCGATATCGAGCAGGACGGCGCGGATCTGGGTCACGAACAGCCGTCAGGCAGCGAAGGACGGGCGGGCGGGGAAGCGCTCTGCAATGATGTCGCCGGTATATTCGGCCACCCAGCCGGAGACGTCGGTGAAGATGCGCAGCGCGGTGAAGGAGGGTGCCACGCCAGCATCGAACCAGTGCTTCGCCCCGGCCGGTACGCCGATCAGGTCGCCCGCGCTGCAATAGGCGTCGAACACGCGGCCATCGACATGCAGGACGAAATTGCCCCCGCCGGCGACGAAGAAGCGGATTTCGTCCTCGGAATGGGTGTGCTCGGACAGGAACTTGGCGCGCAGCATGGCCGCCTGCGGATGGTCCGGCGTCAGCTTGATCACATCGGCGGAGCCCGCGCCGGTGGCGCCCATCAGCCCGTCCAGATAGGGCTTGTAGGCGGCGAGAATTGTCTCGGGCGCGTCCTCCGGGCCGATGACGACCGGGCTGTCCCAGCACTCGAACCGCACGCCGAGCTTTGCCAGTACGGCGGCGATGGCGGCGCGGTCGTCGGTGCTCAGGATCGGCTGGCCGGGCTTGTCATCGGCATAGACGGTCAGGTGGGTCATGCGCGCAGTTTCCTTCGTTCCAGCTCGCAGGCCAGGAGGAATTCGAGCCCCTCCAGCCGTGCCAGCGCGGTGTCCATATCGGGGCCCCAGACATAAACGCCATGGCCACGGATCAGATAGCCCATCCGGCATGACGGCAGCGACGGCGCGACAACGCTAGCCAGCCGCGCCATGTCCTGATCATTGTCGAACAGCGGCAGGTCGAGCGTGGTCTCATGCGTGGACTGGCCCTCGAAGGCCTTGAGCAGCTCGTAGCCGGAGAAACTCAGCCGGTCCGATTTTTCCGTCATGGACAGCACGGTGGCGGCCGGGGAATGGCCGTGCAGCACCGCACCGATGGCCGGAAAATCGCGATAAAGCTGGCAATGCAGCAGTGTCTCGGCGGAGGGCTTGTCACCCGGGCGCAAAGCCGCGCCGTGCAGGTCGCAGGCAATCACATCGGCGGGACGGAGAAAGCCCTTATGCACGCCAGAACGGGTGACCGCCGCGCGGTAGCCCGCCGCGCGATCGCCCATGCGGACGCTGATATTGCCGGCGGTGGCGGGCACCCAGCCAAACCGGTCCATCCGGGCGCCGGCGCGCAGAACCGCGTCGACCGCCCATGCATCGACCTCCCAGGAGCTGGTGCTAAGCGCCTCGTCCATGACCCCTCACGCAATCGCCCCGCAAGAAGCGGGGCGATCCGGAAAATCAACGCCAGTGCGCGGTTAGCTATTCGCCGTCGTGCCCTGCTTGGGGGCAGCGGCATCCGTCGCCTGGCCGGGAGGAGCGATCGTGCCGGCAGGCGGCGTCGCGCCGGCTTCCTTGTCACCGTTCTCATCGGCCATGTTCTTCTTGAAGGATTTGATGCCCTTCGCGAAGTCACCCATCAGGTTGCTGACCTTGCCGCTTCCGAAAAGCAGCAGGACGACCAGCAAAACCACCAGCCAATGCCAAATGCTGAAGCTACCCATTGCCTCACCGTCTCCAAACCGTGTGTTGCCCAGCCCCCAAGGCCGACCCCGCCATCGGGATCGCAGAAACCGGCGCTGTCGATGATGCTCCTAGCAATCAGGGTGCCGTCACCGACCTGCACCGGAGTTTAGGGGTCCGGGACGTTCTTGCCAACGCACTTGGCATTGCCACGAGACGGATGCAAGCATGGGAGAGTGACGACCCGGCTGAAGACAGGGGGAGGGGCCAATGATGCGACCACGCCGCCGACCGGGAAGCGCCGGATAAGCCAATGGAAGACAAGGTTTCTATGCGTCCATTCAGCCCCGTCGCCGATCTGGATTTCAGCGAGGAGGAAATCCAGCGCTACTCCCGCCATATCCTGCTGCCTGAGATCGGTGCTGTGGGACAGGCGAAGCTGCGGGCCTCCTCCGTTCTCATCATCGGCGCCGGCGGGCTGGGCAGCCCGGCTTTGCTGTACCTGGCCGCCGCCGGAATCGGACGGATCGGCATTATCGACGATGACCGCATCGAACTCTCCAATCTCCAGCGCCAGATCGCCCATGCCACCGACCGGATCGGCCAGCCCAAGGCCAGCTCGGCGGCGGCGGCGGCGCGAGCGATCAATCCGCTCTGCCAGGTCGAGCCCATCGAGGGGCGGATCACCGCGCACAACGCGCTCGCGCTGGTCGGCGGCTATGATCTGGTGCTGGATGGCAGCGATAATTTCGCCACGCGGTTTCTGATCGCCGATGCCTGCGTGCTGGCAAAGCGGACGCTGGTGTCGGCCTCGGTGCTGCGATTCGAAATGCAGCTCTCCACCTTCAAGCCGCACGTCTCTGCGTCCGCGCCGTGCTGGCGCTGCCTCTATCCTGAGCATCCGCCCGCGGAAATGGCGACGAGCTGCGGCGAGGCCGGGGTGCTGGGCGCGGTGACCGGAGTGGCCGGCACGTTGCAGGCGACCGAGACGGTAAAGGAACTGCTCGGCATTGGCACCTCGCTCGCCGGGCGGCTGCTGATCTGGGACGCGCTCTCGGCCGAATTCCGCACCATCCGCTTCCCGCGCGATCCGGCTTGCGCGGCCTGCGGTGAGGCAGCCACCATCCGTGACCTCTCGGCACATCGATGAGCGCGCGGGCTGTTATGAGTTCTCTCGGCATATTGCTGATCTCCGGCACGCATGAGCGGGCGCATTACGCGCTGATGCTCGCCACCGGAGGCTCTGCCCTGGGTCGCGACGTCACGCTCTTCGCCACCAATGCGGGCTGTCGCGCACTGCTGGCCGCGCCAGACCTGCCGGACCCGGAGGGACATGCGGCCCGCCTGGCGGGCACCGGTGTTGCCGATCTCGCCACGCTGTGGGAAGCCGCCGGGGAACTGCCGATCCGCCTGATCGCCTGCGAATCCGGCCTGCTATCCGCCGGGATCGACCCGTCCGCCCTGCGCGGCGGCGTCGAAGTCGCGGGCATCGCCACCTTCCTGGAAGCCACCGGCGGCGGCCAGATCATCACGCTCTAAGACCACACGGAGGAACACATCCAATGACCGACACCGACGCCGTCAAGCGCGTCATCGCGCTCTATTCCCAGCTCATGGACCAGGGACGGTTCGATGAATGGGGCCTGCTCTTCGCGGAGGACGCCGAAGCGCGCTCAATCGGCGGCACAGCGAATGCGATCGACTGGACCGCGAAGAGCCGCGCCGAGATCGTGCGGATTACCGCCGAGGTGATCAATCCGATGATCGCCAAGGGCGGCGTCGTGCATCTGGCCTGCAACGAGGTGGTGGACCTGCATGGCGATACCGCGCGCGCCTGGTGGGATGTGGTGGTGCTGACGGTGCACACGACCGGCACGCAGAGTGTGCGCGCCGGGCGCTATCACAGCCGGTTCCGGCGCGAGAACGGGCAATGGGTGTTCACCCATCGCACGCTGGTGCAGACCGGGGCGGCGGTGCCGGACGACGTCGATCCGTCACCCGGCCGATAAGGGCGCAATAAAAAAGGCCGGGGCATGTCCCCGGCCTTTTTCTTTTGGCGAGCGGCCGGATTAGCCGGCTTGCTGGATGGCCGAGAGCAGCCACTGGCCGCCCGGCGCCCGCACGAAAGTCCAGAGTTCGGTGGCCGAGACACGTTCCCGGTCACTGCCATCGACCACGCGGCCGCTGGCGTCACGGGTGACGTCGAGCATGGAGAAGCGCATCGCCACGGTGGCGTATTCGCGGGCGCCCTCGCTCCAGGCCTCGGAGAGGTCACCCTTATCGAGACGGACATCAGTGACGCTGTTGCGCACGCCACGGCTGACCTGGTCGGTCAGCTGCTCGGCGAAGTAGCTCACCATTTCCGGCGTCGCTACGGTTTGCAGGGCGTGCATGTCATGCGCCGACCAGGCGCCCTGGACGGTCTGCAGCAGACGCTCGAAGGCCTGGTAATCGGCCGGGCTGATAGCAAGCGGCGGCTGGGCCGGGCCTTGCGGCATCGTGCCGCCGCCCATGCCGCCAGCCATGCCCCCGCCCATGCGAGGATCGTCCTGCATCGAGCGGCCCATCATGCCGGCGGGGCCGGCCATGGCGGGGGTGGGGGCGCGGTTGCGGGTGAACAGGCGCCACAGCATCCAGCCAATACCGGCGATGAGCGCGATCTGGAGCAGCAGACCGAGGAAGCTGGCCCCACCGCCCATGCCATGCATGAAGCCGCCGCCAAACAGCAGCCCGCCAATTCCAGCGCCGATCAGGCCGCCCATCAGGCCGGACATGAAGCCGGAGCGCGCCGGAGCCGGACTCGCCATGCCGGGACGCGGCGCGGCAGCGGCCGGAGCCGTCGGCTGAGCCATACTGCGCTGCATGGGCTGCGCCGTGGTCGGTGCGGTGGAGGTGGCGGGCGGCGCGGTATAAGTGCGGGTGCCACGGCTGCCCATCGAGGAGGTGCTCGCAGCGCGGGCCCAGGCATCCACCGGCACCATCGCCGGGGCTGCCGCCAGCATGGCGGCGAGGCCGATCGCAACAACTGAACGAAGGCGAGGCATTTTACTGACGTCCCCTTTTGCGCGATTGGGCTGCCCTGGCGCCATTGCCCTGGGCTACCCATCCGCTCGGATTCATAATCTTGGGACCGATATAGTCTCTATTAGCCCCAAGCAGGAGGGGGTTCCGCCCCCAGATCGGTTCCCCGCGCATTAAATTCCATTTAGAAGGGCCCGGATTCCCGGCCCCTCATTCCTGGCCTCCGGAGCTTCATGACCCAGCCCTCCCCCTCTCCCCTGATCTCAATGACCGGTTTTGCCCGCACCGAAGGCGTGGCGGAGGGCCTGAGCTGGGCCTGGGAGCTGCGCAGCGTGAACGGCCGCGGCCTGGAACTGCGCTTCCGCCTGCCCGGCGGGTTCGATGCGCTGGAGCCGGCGTTCAAGGAAGAGGCCGGCAAGCTGCTCAAGCGCGGCAATGTGAATGCCAATCTAACCGTCAAGCGCGAGGAACAGCCCCGTCTGGTGGCCGATCCGGCAGCACTTGAGCAGGTGCTGCATCTGGCGCTTCAACTCGCCGCCCGCATCCCTGGCGGGGTGCCACCCCGCGCCGAGACGCTGCTGTCCCTGCCCGGCGTGCTCAAGCCGGCCGCCGCCGAAGCCGATGAGAAAGCCGCCGAAGCCCAGACCGCCGCCATCCGCGCCGGCTTTACCGAGGCGCTCGCCGCCATGGTCGCCATGCGCCGCAGCGAGGGCGGGCGGCTTTCCACCACCATCGAGGGCCAGCTTGCCGAGACCGCACGGCTGCGGGCTCTGGCCGAGGAACAGGCCGCCGACCAGCCCGCCGCTCAGCGCGCCCGGATGCTGGAATCCGTGCAGGCGCTGCTGCGGGAGGGCATCGCGCTGCCTGAAGAACGCATCGCCCAGGAAGTCGCCATTCTCGCCTCGCGCTCTGATGTGCGCGAGGAACTGGACCGGCTGACCGCCCATATCGACGCCGCCCGCGCGCTGCTGTGCGAAACCCAGCCGACCGGGCGGCGGCTCGATTTCCTGATCCAGGAATTCAACCGCGAGGCCAATACGCTGTGCAGCAAATCCGCCTCGGTGCCGCTCACCGCCACCGGCCTCGCGCTGAAAGCGGTGATCGAGCAGATGCGTGAGCAGGTGCAGAACATTGAGTAATCTGGGAATAGCCCGTCGCGGCCTGTGCTTCGTGCTGGCGGCTCCGTCGGGCGCCGGCAAGACCAGTATTTCGCGCGCTTTGCTCGGCAGCGAGCCGGAACTGGCGCTGTCGGTCAGCGTCACCACCCGCACCCCGCGCGATGGCGAAGTCGATGGCGTGCACTATTTCTTCCGTGACCAGGCCGAGTTCGAGCGGATGGCCGGAGCAGGCGAATTGCTCGAATGGGCGCATGTTTTCGGCCGCCATTACGGCACGCCGCGCGCGCCGGTGGAGGCCTCGCTGTCCTCCGGGCGGGATGTGATGTTCGATATTGACTGGCAGGGCCACCAGCAGGTGCGCACGGCGATGCCGGCCGATGTGGTCAGCATCTTTTTGCTGCCCCCCTCGCTCGACGCCCTGCGCTCCCGCCTCGTCGGGCGTGGTGACAAGCCGGAGGCCGTTGAGAGCCGCATGGCCGAGGCATGGAGCGAAATCTCCCATGCCGGCGAATTCGATCACGTGCTGGTCAATGACGATTTCAACGCAACTCTCGCCGAGGTGCGCGCCATCCTGCATGCGGCACGCACGGCCACCGCGCGGCAGACCGGACTTGCGGGCTTCCTCGCCGGGCTGCGCTGATCCGCCGCGATGCTCAAGCGGTTCCTGCGCAGTGCGCGCGTGCAACATGCCATGGCCTGGATCATCGCGGCATATCTCAAGCTTGCCTATGGCACGACGCGCTGGACCATCCATGGCATGGAACATCTGCGCCCGCATCTGGGTGGCGGCGCGAGCTGCGTGGTGGCGTTCTGGCATGAGTGCCTGCCGCTGACGACGCCTCTGGTCACGGAAGCGCGTCGCATCGCACCGGAAACGAGATCCAATTGCCTGGTCAGCCAGCATCGTGACGGGCGGCTGATCGGCGAGGTCATGCGGCATTTCCGCATTGGCGTGGTACACGGCTCCACCTCGCGTGGCGGGGCGGCGGCATTGCGGGGCGTGATCGGCGTGCTGAGGGCGGGCGAATTCATCTCCGTTACCCCGGATGGGCCGCGCGGGCCGCGCCGCAAGGCCGCCCTTGGGGTGGCACAGATGGCGGCGCTTGCCGGTGTGCGCGTGCTGCCGATCGGGGCGCAGACGAGCCGGCGCATCACAGTGAATTCCTGGGATCGCATGGTGCTGCCGCTGCCTTTCGGGCGCGCCCATATCGTCGTCGAGCCAACGCTTGCGGTGGAGCGCGGCACGATTGAACAGGCGCTGCCGGATATCGAGGCGGCGCTGACACGCGCCATTGACCGGGCGGATGAGCTATGCCGCCGCTGAGTTATTCCCTCTACCGCGCCGCCAGCCACCTTGCCGCGCCTCTGCTGCGCCGGCTGCTGGCCAAACGTGTCGGCAGGGGCAAGGAGATTGCCGAGCGGCTGCCGGAGCGCTTCGGCATCGACGCGACGCCGCGCCCGGACGGCAAGTTGCTCTGGCTGCATGCGGCGAGCGTGGGCGAGACCATGTCGGTGCTGCCGGTGCTCTCAGCCCTGCCCGCGTCGCTGGGCGTGCTGGTCACCACCGGCACGGTGACCTCCGCGCAACTTCTGGCCCAGCGCCTGCCGAATCTGGGATTGTCCAAGCGTGTGGTCCACCGTTTTGTGCCGCTGGATGTGCCGGAATGGGTGGAGCGGTTTCTCGATCACTGGCGGCCGGATGCGGGCGCGCTGGTGGAGAGCGAGTTGTGGCCCAACCTGATCCTGGCGGCGCGGGCGCGGCACATTCCGATGGCGTTGCTGAATGCCCGGCTCTCAGCAGGCAGCGCGCGCGGCTGGGGCCGGGTGCCGGGATTTGCGCGCTACGTGCTGCAAAGTTTCGCAATCATCGCCGCACAGTCCGAGCAGGATGCGGCCCGGCTGCGCGCCTTGGGCGCTTCCGCCGCCACCGCGCCAGGCAATCTGAAATTCGCCGCCTCCCCCCTGCCCGCCAGCGGACCGGAACTCGCGCGGCTGCGCGAAGCCATCGGCCATCGGCCGATCTTTCTCGCCGCCAGCACCCATGATGGCGAAGAG
>CANJOG010000005.1 GCA_947475475.1 Acetobacteraceae bacterium | reverse complement strand
GGCGACTTCCTCGGCGGTGACGATGCGGCCAATGGTGGTGCGGCTGCCGATCTGCTGCGCGATGGCCTCGGCGCTGGTGTCGGCGGCAGCCGCCATGCGGGCGAAATTCTCCGGCGAGCGTTCGGTGAGCGTCACGCCGGGATGCACGCAGGTGACATTGATGCCGGCGGTGCCGAGTTCCTCGGCGAGATTCTTTGTGAGTGCGGCCAGCGCCACATTGCGGATGCTGCCGATGATCGAGCCGGTCTGGCGGGCGGCCAGCCCACTGATATTGATGATCCGGCCCCAGCCACGGGCCCGCATATCGGGGGCAACGGCGCGGGCGACGCGGAGTGCACCCATCATCTTGACGTTGAAATCCTCGTAGAAATTCTCGTCGTTCACCGTGGCGAGCTTGGGCACCGGGCCGCGCCCGGCGGGTTCGGCGGCCGAGTTCACCAGGATGTCGATGCGGCCGAAATCGGCCAGCACATTGGCGACGGCGGCGTCCACCTCGTCGTCTTTGGCGGTGTCGGCGGCGTAGAAATCCACCACGCGGCCGGTCTTTTTGGCGATTTCCTTCGCTACGGCCTGGCCGCGATCGGCATTGCGGGCGAGGATGGCGATATCCGCGCCTTCAGAGGCCAACGCGAGGGCAATCGCCTTGCCGATGCCACGGCTTCCGCCGGTGATGAGCGCCACCTTGCCGGACAGACCCAGATCCATAGAAATCTCCCTTGAACGTGCCGGTATTAGACGGCCCCACCATCGCCCTGTCGAGTGAAGGCTTGGTGAGCCGAAATGAAAGAACCCCGCCGAGAAAGCCCGGCGGGGTCCATGTAACGCAGCTGAAGGACGTGAGGGCCTTAGGCCTTCTCGACCTGGCTGTATTCGAGTTCGACGGGGGTAGAGCGGCCGAAGATCGAAACGCTGACCTTCACGCGGCCCTTTTCCTCGTCCACTTCCTCGACCACGCCGTTGAAGCTGGTGAAGGGGCCATCGGCCACGCGGATGGTCTCGCCGATTTCGAAGATGACGCTGGGGCGGGGATTCTCCACGCCCTCCTGGGTCTGCTTCATGATGCGTTCGGCTTCGGCGTCGGTGATCGGCGTGGGCCGGATCTTGGTGCCGAGGAAGCCCGTGACCTTGGGGGTATCCTTGATGAGATGCCAAGTCTGATCGGTCATTTCCATCTTCACCAGCACATAGCCGGGGAAGAACTTGCGCTCGGAATTGACCTTCTGGCCGCGCCGGATCTCAACCACCTCCTCGGAGGGGACGAGCACGTCGTCAATCAGGTCGGCCAGGCCCTTCTGGGCGGCCTGTTCCTTGATCTGTTCGCGGATCTTCTTCTCGAAGCCGGAATAGACGTGAACCACGTACCAACGCTTGGCCATCTGACTACCCTATCTCAGGCGATGCCGAACAGGAAGCGAACGCCGATGCCGGCAACCTGATCGACAATGAAAAAGAACAACGCCGCGAGCACGGCCATCGCAAAGACGAGGCCGGTGGTCACCAACGTCTCCTGGCGCGAGGGCCAGGTGACCTTCGCCGCTTCGGACCGCACATCGCGGACAAATTTCGCCGGTTCAAACGCCACGCCTGCTCGCCTTCCGTAAAGTCCACTCAGTCGAAGCCAAACTCTTAGCCAGTCCAGCCAGGTCACGCCGCCAATACTATCCGAGAAATGCAAGCCGCGCGACCGCCGCGCGCGGCGCAGCCAGCACCACCGCCGGCCAGCGCCGGACATGGCGTTAACTGGCAGGGGTGGAGGGTCTCGAACCCCCAACCTCCGGTTTTGGAGACCGGCGCTCTAGCCAATTGAGCTACACCCCTTCGCGCGGGCACCCACCGGAGCGGCCACCTCGCACAGGCGGGCTACAAAGAGGTTAGGGCCTCGAATGTCAAGGGCTGGACGTCAGGGAGCGGGCGCGGCAGCCACACCAAATCAGCGGATCATCACATCAGCGGATCATCGGGGGAAATTGGAGCGGGTGAGGGGAATCGAACCCCCGTGGCCAGCTTGGAAGGCTGGAACTCTACCATTGAGCTACACCCGCCCCGGGTGCTCGCAAACCGAGAAATAGAGGCGGCGGCCCCGAAGGTCCAGTGGGCCGCCGCCACGATCTTATCGACCCGTGCTATTCGTAGATGATCGCGATCATCTCGGCGACACAGGCCGGGCGTTCGCTGCCTTCCAGTTCCACCGTATGGTCATAGGTGAAGCGCATGCCATTGCCCTCCATGGGCACCGCTTCCTTCAGCTTCATGCTCAGCCGGATGCGGCTGCCGCAGGGCACCTGGGCGGTGAAGCGCACCTTGTTGAGCCCGTAATTCAGGCCCTTCTTGCGGCTACGCACCGTAAAAAGCTGGTTCATGAATTCGGGGATGATCGAGAGCGAGAGGAAGCCATGCGCGATGGTCTTGCCGCCGGGGAAGTCGCGGGCGGCGCGTTCCGGATCGACATGGATCCACTGAAAATCGCCGGTCGCCTGGGCGAAGAGGTTGATCCGCTCCTGGGTGATCGCGGTCCAGTCGGAGACGCCGATCACGGTGCCGACGCGGGCGGCCATGTCGGCCAGGGTCTCGAAGACAGCCTGATGAGTCATTGTCTCAGCTTTTCCTTAGGTCAGTAATTGCGCGGCAGCGGGGTGTGGAGCAGGTCCGGCCCCAGTTCAGCCAGGGAGTTGCAGCCGAGATTGCCAAGCGCGTTGTCGATTTCCGCACGGACGATTTCGACAACCTTGCGCCCGCCTTGTTCGTGGCCGATGGCGGCACTGGCGAAGAGGAAGGGGCGGCCCATGGTGACGAAATTGGCGCCGAGCGTCAGCGCCTTGAGAATATCCTCACCGGTGCGCACGCCGGAATCGAGCAGCAGCGGGTAATCCGGCCCGACCGCGGCGCGCACGGCGGGCAGCGCCTCGATGGAGGAGACGGCGCTGGAGAGCTGGCGGCCACCATGGTTGGAGACCATCACCGCATCGGCCCCGAGCGCCTGGCACTTCCTGGCATCCGCGCCGCCCATCACGCCCTTGACGATCAGCTTGCCGCGCCAGCGGTCGCGTAACCAGGACAGATCGTCCCAGATCAGCCGCGAGGTCGCCATGGCGGCGAGCATTTCCTTCAGATCATTGCCGCTGCCGGCGAGGTATTTCTTCAGATTCCCCATGCCGGGCGGGCCGGCCAGCGCGGTGGCGATCGACCATTGCGGCGCCATGGCGAATTGCGCGATCAGGCCGGGGCGGAATTTCAATGGCATGGCGAGCTGGTGGCGCATGTCGCGCAGGCGGCGCGAAGGGACGTTGGCATCGACGGTGAAGATCAGCACATCGACGCCCGAGGCTGCGGCGCGGTCGCAGAGATCGGCGGCGATCTCGCGCGTCATGTTGATGTAGAGCTGGAACCAGAGATAGCCGTTGGCGGCGCGGGCCATCTCCTCCACCGAGGTGGAGCCGGCGGTGGACAGCGAATAGGGCAGCTTCGCCTCACCCATGGCGCGGGCGAGTGCGAGGTCGGTGCCCGGCCAGGCGGCATTGCCGATGCCCATGGGGGAGACGCCGAAGGGCGCGGCGTAGCGTTTGCCGAGGAAATCCACCGACAGGTCGCGCTTGTTGCACTCGGTCAGCACGCGCGGAATCAGTGCAATATCCTGGAAAGCCTCGATATTTCGGTCGAGCGCGCGCTCGGCACCGGGGCCGCCTTCGATGAAATCATAGATCAGACGTGGCAGGCGGCGTTTGGCGCCGCGTTGCAGGTCGGCAATTGTCAGCATCATGGTCCGGTTTCCCCCTTGATCGCCCCGGCCGCGCGGCCTGCTTGGTTCCGTCGTGCAACCGTCGCGCCCGGCCCAACCTTGCACCATAAAAGCGGAGGTTCTGGCAAATGGACGGCCAAGCTTGCGCGACGCCTCGGTGCACTTCAACACCAAACCGACCCTGGCGGGATGCCCGTGCCTGGTGCAGGAACACGCGCCACCCTGCCTCAACCCGGGCGCGCAGCGCCTGCAATGGAGACTCAGAGGATCGACGACAAGCTGAAAAAGGATGACCCCGATCGTCCGGGATGGCGCGACGTCCTGGGGCCGGGCCTGATCACGGGCGCCTCGGATGACGATCCCAGCGGCATCGCGACCTATTCCCAGGCGGGCGCGCAGTTCGGCACGCAGCTTTCGTGGACCATTGTCCTGAGCTTCCCGCTGCTCGCCGCCATCCAGATGGTCGCCGCCCAGATCGGCCGGGTCACCGGGGCGGGGCTCGCCGGCAATATGCGGCGCTATTACCCGCGTTGGCTGCTGGACACGCTGGTTGGCCTGCTTCTCGTCGCCAATACGATCAATCTGGGGGCCGATCTCGGCGCCATGGCGGCTGCGCTCAAGCTGCTGGTTGGCGGTCCGTCGCTGGTCTATGTGGCACTGTTCGGCATTGGCTCGGCGGTGCTGGAAATCTGGCTCAGCTACGCCCGCTATGTGCTGGTGCTGAAATGGCTGACCCTCTCGCTGCTCGCCTATGTGGCGACGGTGCTGGTCGCCGGAGTCGACTGGGGCAGACTGGCGCATGATCTGGTCATCCCCTCGATGGGCTTCGATGCGCAGCATTTCACCGTGATTGTCGCCCTGTTGGGCACCACGATCAGCCCCTATCTCTTCTTCTGGCAGGCCGCCGAGGAGGCCGAGGATGAGAAGGAGACGCCCGGCGCCAGGCCGTTGCGCGAGGCCCCGGAGCAGGCGCCGCGGGAATTGCGCCGCATCCAGCTCGACACGATTGTCGGCATGGGCGCCTCCCATGTCATCGCTTTGGCCATTCTGGTGACCTCGGCGGCCACGCTGCATGTGTATGGCATCACGGATATCGGAACTTCGGCCGAGGCGGCCGAGGCGCTGCGGCCGATTGCCGGTGAGTTTGCTTTCGCGGTGTTCGCGCTTGGCATTATCGGCACCGGTCTGCTCGCCTTGCCGGTGCTGGCCGGCTCGGCGGCCTTCGCGGTGGGTGAGGCGCGTGGCTGGCGGGTGGGGCTGTCGCGCAAGCCGCGCGAGGCGCGGGCATTCTATTCGGTGATCGCGGTCTCGATCCTGGCCGGGATTATCATGAACCTGACGCCGATCGACCCGGTGCGTGCCCTGTTCTGGAGCGCCGTGATCAATGGCGTCGTCGCCGTGCCGATCATGGTGATGATGATGGTCATGGGGCGGAATCGCGATGTCATGGGGCAGTTCACTCTCTCGCCCCGGCTGAATGCCATGGGCTGGCTTGCCACGGCGGTGATGGCGGCGGCCTCGATCGGGATGTTCGCCACGCTGTAGCTTCTGCCATCGGCCGGTAGTGCTTGCCCGGACCATGGGGCGGGCCTAAATCCGCCACCATGAGCACGATGCGTTCCCGCAGCCTGATGACGCTGGCCGGACTCTTCGCCGTGATGGGCGTCATGGTCGGGCTGGTTTCCTATTCGGTGACGCTCTACCGGCTGTTCTGCGAATATACCGGCGCGGGCGGCACGACCCAGCGCGTCGCCGGCGCCGATGGCGTGATCTCGGACCGCTTCGTCACCGTCATTTTCGACGCCAATATCACCCCTGGCCTGCCCTGGAAGTTCCGCCCCATGCAGCGCTCCGTGCGCCTGCGGCTGGGCGAGACGGCGCTGATTTTCTACGAGGCGGAGAACCTGACCGACCGTGATCTGGTCGGCCATGCGACCTTCAACGTGACGCCGGAGAAGTCCGGGGCCTATTTCAAGAAGATCGAGTGTTTCTGCTTCACCGAGGAAAAGCTCGGCGCCCGCGAGCGGGTCGAGATGCCGGTGCAGTTCTTCGTCGATCCGGCTTTGGCCGAGGCGCCGAATACGCGCGATGTCACGCAGATCACGCTGTCCTACACCTTCTTCCCGTCGCTGAAGCCAGAAGGGGCGGAAGACTTGGCGCGCTTCCGCAAGACCGCGGATGCCGAGGCCGGGAAGCAGCTTTTCGCGGCGGAATGTTCCACCTGCCATGCTGCGGAATCGGCGAAGATCGGTCCGGCCCTGGCGGGCGTGTTCGGACGGCGCAGCGGCACGGCGCCTGGGTATCCCTCTTCGCCGGCGCTGGTTCAGGCCGCGGTGATCTGGGATGAGACGACGCTGGATCGCTGGCTGGCCGGGCCGCGCGAGATGGTGCCCGGCGTGCTGATGCCGCAAGTCGTAAAGGATGCGGCGGACCGGTCGAATATCATCGCGTATTTGCGGTCTTTGTCGCCGGCGCGGGCGGCGGAACAGAGCGGGGTAACCCCCAAAGGCTGACGCCTCCATCCGGGGTACGTTTTTAGTTTATCCTTTTACACACGTAGAGAACCTCGTCGCGCAGCAGGGCGTAGCGGACATTGTCGCCGCCTGGGCGGATATAGGGCGTGACCTCGAAACCGGCGGCGGCGACCTTGGCGGCGAAGTCGCGGCCATACATGCGGCAATGGTCGTAGCCGGTGTAGCGCCAGAACTTCACCAGCGGATCGGTAATCGTCGGGTCTTCATCGGTGGTCTCCGACGCCAGGTTCTGCGGCACGGTCAGCAGCATCCAGCCGCCCGGCTTGAGCACGCGGTGGAATTCGGACAGTGCCTTGTGATCGGCCGGGATGTGTTCGAGCAGATGGTGCGCGATCAGCACGTCGTAGCTGGCATCGGGCTCGGGGATGGCGGTGGCGTCCATGAAGGCGGCTGCGTCGGGCTGGCGGATATCACCGCTGACATAGAGCGGGTTGTTGCGCATCAGGCGCAGCATGTAGCGCTCCGGGGCGAAATGCAGGACGCGCTTGCCTGCGAGCTTCCAGCCGCCGTCCATCAGGTAGAGATGCTGCAAGCGGTGGCGTTCGCGGCTGGCGCAGCCGGGGCAGCGCGCATCCGGGCGCATGCCGCGCTCCAGGCTGAGGAAATAGCCCTTGAAGCCGCAGACCGGACATTCGCGCGCCAGCTTGCGTGCCCGGCTGGAGGGCATGAACTGGCGGTAGTCCTTGAACACCGCGGTCAGCACGCGCCGCAGGATCGTGCCACGCGACGGGGTGGGAAGCTGCATGGAGGGGAAGGCTCCGGATTGGCGATTTTATCCGTGTCTAGGGCCTGGGGTACGGTTCCGGCAACCTGTGGCGGCTTGCCGGACCTGCCGGGCCTCTGGCAGGAGAGGGGAAAGCTCGCCTTTCAGGCGGCGCGGAGGGAATCGCCAGCATGGCAAATGAAACCGACCAGGACTGGAGCGGCCTGCGCTTCGGCACCTTTATCTCGCCCTTTCATCCGGTGTGGGAAAACGCCGCCCTGTTGATCGACCGCGACATGCGGATCGTCACGCATATGGACCAGCTCGGTTTCCATGAGGCCTGGATTGGCGAACATCATTCCGGCGGGATGGAGACCATCCCCTCGCCGGAATTGTTCATCGCCGGCGTCGCCGAGCGCACCCAGCGCATCCGGCTGGGCACCGGCGTGGTCTCGCTGCCCTATCACCATCCGCTGACAGTGGCGGACCGGATCATGCAGCTCGACTTGCAGACGCGCGGGCGGCTGATTTTTGGCATCGGGCCGGGCTCGCTGCCGTCCGACGTGCATATGTTCGGGCGCGACCCGCTGCGGATTCGCGATATCGCCGCGGAAATGCTGGAGGCGGTGCTGCGGCTGTTGCGCGGCGAGGTGGTGACCGCCGAGGGCGACGGGTGGAAGCTGGTGGATGCACGCTGCCAGTTGCCGCCCTATGGGGCGCGGCATTGCGAGGTGGTGGTGGCTGCCACGGCCTCGCCCTATGGGCCGCGCCTGGCCGGCAAGCATGGCGCCGGGCTGCTCTCGATCGCCGCGACCACTCAGGGCGGATTTGAGGCGTTGGCGAATAACTGGTCGATCTGGAGTGGTGAGGCGGCGCTCAACGGGCATCGCGTGGAGCGGTCACAATGGCGCGTGGTCGGGCCAGTGCATATCGCCGAGACGCGTGAGCAGGCGATTCGGGACGTGGCGTACGGCCTGCCGGAATGGGTGCGCTATTTCGGCCGTGTCTCAGCACTGCCGATTGCGGCCACGCCCGATGACAGCCTGGAGACCATGGCGCGCGCGATGGTGGAGAGCGGGCTCGCCGTGATCGGCACGCCGGATGATCTGATCGCCAAGATCGAGACCTTGTGGAACCGCTCCGGCGGGTTTGGCTCCTGGCTGAACCTGGCGACGGACTGGGCGGATTTCGACCGGACGCTGAATTCCTACAGCCTGATCGCGCGGCATGTGATGCCGCATTTCACCGATGCTGGGCGCAAGCGGTATGAGTCGATGGAATGGGCGGCGGAAAATCGCGGCACTTTCCTCGGCGCGCGGGCCGATGCGGTGAAGCAGGAGGCGGCGCGCTGGGATGCGGAGAAGACGCGCCGGCAGGGGACGTGACAGCGCGGAGCTAAGAGGGTGCTGCGTCTCGTCCTGCTCGGCGCCGGTACGTTCGCGCTCGGGCTGAACACCTACATCATGGCCGGCTTGCTGCCTTCCATGACCCAGGATCTGGGCATTTCGGTCGGCGCGGCTGGGCAGCTCATCAGCATCTTCACGATTTTCTATGCGGCTGGCGGCCCTGTGCTGACGGCGCTGATCCCGGCGCGTCAGGCGCGCAGCGTTTTGCTGGCGGCGCTGGCGCTGTTCATCCTCGGTAATGTGGCAACCGCCCTGGTGCGGGATTACTGGCTACTGATGGCCTGCCGCGCGGTGGCGGGTGCCGGGGCGGGGCTCTACGCACCCTTTGCCGCGGCGGCGGCGGCCGCCCTGGCGCGGCCGGAGCGGCGGGGCCGGGCGATGGCGGTGATCACCGGGGCGACCAGCGCCGGCACCGTGATCGGCGTGCCGCTGGGCCTGGCGGTGGCGATGCAGGCGGGTTGGCAGAGCACGATGTGGCTGAGCGCCGGGCTGGGGCTGCTGGCGGCGATCGGCGTGGCCTTCTGGCTGCGCGGATTGCCGGCCGGCGGCGCGCCGTCGCTGCGGGCGCGGGTGGCGGTGCTGGGGGACGGCACGGTCGCGGCGATGGTGGCGGTCTCGCTGCTGTTTGCCACCGGGATCATGGGGTTGTTCGGCTATCTGGCGCCAATCACCGGGGTTGCAACCAGCGGCCATGAGATGAGCGTGTATGTCTCCGCCTGGGGCGTTGGCGGCGTGGTCGGGGCTTTTGGCATCGGCGCGGTGCTGGACCGGGTGGGCAATCCACATCGTGTGCTGAGCGTGCTGATACTGATCGTCGGCGCTTCGGTGCTCTCGCTGGCCTTTCTGCCGCCCTGGCAAGCCGGGACGGCGTTGGCGCTGTTCTGCTGGGGTGTGGCGGGATGGTCCTATCCGGTCACCATGCAGCAGCAATTGCTCGATACCGTGCCCGAACACGGGCCGATGGCCGTGGCTCTCAGCAGTTCGGCGGTGAATGCCGGCGTGGCGATCGGCAGCGCGCTGGCCGGGCTGGCGCTGTCATTGGGCGTGCCGGCGCCGCTGCTGCCCTCTGGCGCGATTCCGGTGACGGTGGCGGGGCTGACGCTGCACCTTACCGTGGTGCGGCGCCGGCGTCTGGCGCGGCTTGGGCAGGCGGTTCGGCCAGGAGCATGATGGCGGTGATCGGCACTGCCAGACCACCCTTCTGGCCATTGCTGGCCGCCACCTGAACGCCGAGCACGGTCCAGCTGCCATCGGCCTCGCGGGTCAACAGCGGGGCGCCGCTGGTGCCGCGTGTGCCGGCGCAGTCATGGCGTAGCAGCGGCAATCCGTCGGCGTCGCGCACCCCGCCGATCAGCGTGCAGTCCTGATCGGCCTCGATCACTTCCGAACGATCCTGGTTATAGCCCCCGAGAAAGACTTTCTGGCCTGTCCGGGCCGCCTTGGACGGGCGCAGCGGCACGCCTTCCTCGACCACCGGGGCGTCGAGCTGGATGACGGCGATATCCGCGCCACTCACCTTGGTCGGCATGAAATTGCGCGCCATGCGATAGGCCAGGCCCATGGCCTTGCCGGAGAACTGACCCTGGGAATAGCCGCCCAGCACATGGATGGCGGTGGGCGGGACGAATTTCTCCAGCCCGCGGCCCCAGAGACAATGCGCTGACGTGACGATCTGGGCGCGGGCGATGACAAAGCCGGTGCAGACAGCGACGCCGGGGATCTGCACGCGCACCAGGGCGTTCCATGGAGCCTCAAGCGGGCTGACGATCACCCGGTTATGGGCATCGCCAATGCCCGGGAGGGTCAGGCGCCGTTCGGGTGCCGATGGGGCTTCCGGGGAATTGGCATCGGCGCGTGCCGAGCCGCCGGCGGGATTGCCGTCTGGCATGCCTGCGAGCAGCAGCGCCAGGGTGCAGGCGGCCAGGCTGAGTGCGCGCAGGCCGCCTTGCATGGCTCAGACCACTCCGGCCAGGGTCGCCACGGCCCAGGCGAGCCCGATGCCGCCAATGCTAGCGCCGCCGATGAGCAGCCAGCGCATGCGGGTGACCATGAACAGGCCAGAGAGCACCACGGCGATCTGCAGGCCACGGGCGGCGCGTTCATATTGCTCATAGACATGCACTTCGTGGTCGCGCGCATGTTCCTCGTGTTCGGCCTTGACGCGTAATTGCTGCATGCCATCGGCGCCGGGCTCGTTCTGCATGCGCGCGGCCTCGCGGCGGGCCTTGTCGATGGCCGCCTTGGCAGCGTCCGGGAGGCTGGGGACCATTGCCTCGATCGTGTCGGCCGCCTGCGAATACACCGCGCGGCGGACCGATTTGGCCTGGTACTGGGCCCACACATCATTGGCGGTGACATGGTGGGCGAGATAGCTGGTCTGGGCGTGATTGGCGCTCATCTCGATAATCACCGCCAGGGCGGCAAAGGAGGAAGCCAGGATCGCCGCCCGCTTGGTCCAGACATCGGCACCGCCGCCGCCATGGGCGTGGGCATGCTCCATGCTTTCCTTCGCCATCTCGACACTTTCCATGACAGTCCATCCCCGGCGGATTCGCGCCCCGCTTGCGTTGCAGACTTTCAGCCAGGCATCGCGGGCGCGGTCAAGCGGATTGAAGGGGCTGGCCTGCGCTCTGTGCGGTTTGAGGGTGGCGCCGGCGCGCTTATCCATGCTGGCGATCAGGAGAACCCGTGATGTCAGACCTCACCCCTTTCCATATTGCCTTCCCGGTCGATGACCTGGCCGCCGCCCGCCATTTCTATGGCGGCCTGCTCGGCTGCCCGGAGGGACGTAGTTCGGAGAGCTGGATCGATTTCGACCTGTTCGGCCACCAGATCGTCGCCCATCTGGCGCCGGAGCGTGCGGGCAAAATTCACAATCCGGTGGACGGGCATGACGTGCCGGTGCCTCATTTTGGCGTGGTGCTGACGATGGAGCGGTTCGATGCGCTGGCGGCGCGGCTGACGGCGGCTGGCGTGCGCTTCGTGATCGCGCCTTATGTCCGCTTCAAGGGGCTGGTTGGCGAGCAGGCGACGATGTTCTTCCTCGACCCAGCGGGCAATGCGCTGGAGTTCAAGGCGTTCGCCGATATGGGCCAGCTTTTCGCCAAATAGGATGCGGCTGCGTTCCCTGGGCGGTCAGGCAAACAGCGTGGCCAGCGAGGCGAATTCGCGGACCGGCGCGCTGCCATCCCAGTTTTCCGCCAACTCGCGCATGCGGGCATAGGCGCGTTTTCGTGGTTCGGGGATTTCGCTGAGTTCGATCATCGGCCCGACGCGTTCGGGGGCCTCGAAATAAATAGTCGGATTCACCGGCGCATTGGGCTGGGCGAAGAAGACCGGCGCATGGCCGGATGCTTCGACGGCGGCGCGGGCGGCGGCGAAATCCGCGGGCCAGAAGCCGAGATGCTGGATGCCCTCACGGCCGGCGGCGAGGAAGTCGCGGTAGGGGCTCGGCGCATCATTGCGCTGTTCGATCAGCTCCACCTGGATATCGCCGAAATAGGTGATGGCGACGGTGAGTTCGGGAAGCACTGTCTCGCCACGATGGGTGAAGCTGTAGGCGGAGAAATCGCGCACCAGAATCCACGGGCCGATGCCGAGCAGGCTTGTCCAGTCGCGCATGCCGGCATCGATCTCGCGCACGACACAGCCCCATTGGGCGGCGCGGCCCAGCAGGGCGTGCGGCTTGGTCCAGGCTTGCAGGTGCTGATCGGCCATTGCGCTTCCCCGTGATCTTCTGCCCGGCGATGTTTGGAACTTTGATTGGTTATTAAGGAATGTCTGCGGGCGGTGGGCTGAAGCCCTCCCTACGCCGTATCTTGGCGGCCGTTTATCAGAACGGCTCTTCCCCGCCATCGACCATGGCGACATCGAGCAGGCGTTCGATCACTTCGGGTTCCTGCGCACCGGCGATGGCGTGGCGGCCGGCGATGACGAAGCAGGGCACGCCGTTGATGCCGAGACGGTGGGCACGGAGATTATCGGCATGCACGGCATCGACTTCCTCGTTGGAGAGCAGGAAGGCGGCGGCTTCCTGCGCATCGAGGCCGATTTCGCCGGCGATATCCGCCAGCGTCCCGACATCCCCGATATCGCGGCCTTCGGAGAAATGGGCGGCGAAGAGCGCATCGACGGCGGCATCCGCGCGGTTGGACCAGCTGGCCAGGCGGACCAGGCGATGCGCATCGACGCTGCTCGGCGTGCGCTGGATGAGGTTGAAGCGGAAATTGATGCCCTCGGCCTGGCCGATGTCGGCGATCGAGGCATAGAGGCGCTGGGCGCGATCCTCGCCGCCGAATTTGCGGATGACGTAGTCATTGCGGGCCATGCCAGCGCGAGGCATGTCCGGATTGAGCAGGAAGGGGCGCCAGGTCAGATCGAACAATAGATCGGGCCGCCGGCGCAGCGTGCGCATGAGCCGGCGCACCCCGAGATAGCACCAGGGGCAGACCAGATCGTGCACCACCTCGATGGCGAGGCGGGCGGTGGGCGGGCTGAGTATGTTCACGCCGCAATCCTGTGTCGTCCCTGGCGGATACGCAAGTTCGGGGGGCCAGCTTGCCCCTCCGCCACGGGATTGCGCAAGATCGGGCCAACAAGGGGAGTAAGCCATTATGGGAATCCTGCTCTACGATCTCGCCGCGGCGGATGATGCGATCCGGCCGAGCCCGTTTTGCTGGCGGACCAAGTTTGCGCTGGCGCATAAGGGCCTGTCCTATGAAACCATCCCGGTGCGCTTCACCGAGAAGCAGAAGCTGCCAGCGGGCCATTCCAAGGTTCCGGTGATCGATGATGGCGGCAAGATCATTGGCGATTCCTGGGATATCGCGGCCTATCTGGAAGAGACATACGCGGACCGGCCGAGCCTGTTTGGCGGGGCAGGCGGGATGGCGCATGCGCGGTTCATCAACACCTGGGCGGATCAGCTTTTCGTCAATACCGGGGCGCGGCACATCATTCTGGATATCTGGGCGGCACAGCTTCCGGCCGATGCTGACTATTTCCGCACCACACGGGAGAAATTCTTCGGCGCGACCTTCGAGGCGCTGCAGGGCGAGCGCGAGAGCGCGATCGGCGCCTGGCGCGAGCAGTTGCTGCCGTTGCGGCTGACCTTGCGCCGCCAGAAATTCCTGGGCGGGGAGGCGCCGTCCTATGCCGATTACATCGTGTTTGGCCCGCTGCAATGGGCGCGGATTTTCTCCAGCTTCGATCTGTTGGCGGCGAATGATCCGCTGAATGCCTGGCGCGAGCGGATGATGGGTCTGTTTGACGGGCTGGCGGGGACGGCGAAGCTGGTTGGACGTTAGCGGCCGAGCGCCATCCCGGCCCAGCTCGCCAGCACGCAAAGCAGCACCGAACCGAGCATATAGGCCAGGGCGGCGGGGAATTCGCCATCCTGGAGCAGTTGCAGCGATTGCAGGCTGAAGCTGGAGAAGGTGGTGAAGCCGCCGCAAATGCCAACCATGATGAACAGCCGGGTCTCGGCTGAGAGCGGCAGGCGGCCGGTGCCCAGCGCTGCCGTGAGCGCGATGACGAAACTGCCCAGCACATTGATGCCGAGTGTAGCCCATGGGTAGCGCGGGCCGAGGGCGGCTGTGACCGCGAGCGTGGCCCAATAGCGCGCCACCGAACCCAGCGCGCCGCCTAGTGCGACCAGCAGATAGGCCATGACATCCCCCCGGTACGTCCCCGACCGGGCGAGCATAGCTGCACCTGGGCGCGCCGCCAGGGCGCGTGGAGTCGCAGGACTGGGGCGCGAAATAGGTACTCCTCTCTATGATCGCTGTTCCTATCATAACGCTGCTTATGATCAGTCAGCTTCCCTTCTCTCGTGCCGGATGCTCCATGGACGTTCAGAACGACGTGCTTTTCCTGCTCTATGACGTCGCCCGCCTGATGCGGGTGGAGGCGGATAAGCGTGCGGCGCGGCTGCATGGGCTGACGCGGGCGCAATGGGTGATCCTGATCCGGCTGGACCGGCAGCCGGGGCTTTCCCAGAAGGAACTGGCGGAGATCCTCGAAGTCGAGCCGATCACCGTGGCGCGGCTGGTGGACCGGCTGGAGGCGCGCGGCATGGTCGAGCGCCGGCCCGATCCCCGGGACCGGCGGATCTGGCGGCTGCATTTGCTGCCGCCGTCGCAGCCGGTTCTGGAGGATATCGCGGTGGAGCGGCAGATTGCGCTGGAGAAGATTGGCGAAGGTGTCGCGCCTGAGACCATTGCGGTGATGACCACGGCCTTACAGCAGATGAAGGCCAATCTGAGCGCGGACCGCCCGCCGGCGCGGCGGCTGGAAGCGGCGCGCATCGACCATGACCCGTCCATCGCCAGGGAGGTTGCGTGATGTCGCAGACAACCGCGCCAACGAGCACCCGTGAAACGGATGCGCGCCGCCAGGACCAGCGTTCCCGGCGTGGCTTGTCGTCCCGTCTGGTGGGACCGGTGCTGATGCTCGGCGGCATTGCGATTGTCGTGGTGGCCGGCGTCTGGTGGTGGCTGCAGGGTGGGCGCTATGTGGCCATCGACAATGCCTATGTCGGAGCGGCCAAGCTTGCTGTTTCCACCGATATTAGCGGCATGGTTGCCGAAGTGACGGTCCGCGAGGGGCAGCGTGTGGCGAAGGGCGATGTGCTGTTCCGGCTCGATGCGCGGCAATTCCAGATTGCCGCCGAGGGTGCTGAGGCCACGCTGTCGCAGGTGCCGCTGAATGTTGAGGCAATGAAGCGGGACTATCAGCGCATGTTGCGCGATATCGGCGCCAAGCAGGTTTCGGTGCAGGCAAGCCAGGTGAATTTCGATCGCGTGTCCGCGCTGGCGCGCACTGGTGCCTCGCCGCAACGCGATTTCGATGATGCGCGGTTCCGTCTCGCTGGCGACCACCAGGCACTGGAAGCGTTGCGTGAACAGGCGCAGGTGCAATTGGCGAAGCTTGGTGGCAATGCCGAGATCGATGCACGCGAGACGCCGGAATATCGTCAGGCCGATGCGCGGCTGCGCGAGACGCGGCGGCAGCTTGAGCATGCGGAGGTGCGCGCACCCTTTGCCGGCATCGTCACGCAGGTGGGCTCGCTGCAACCGGGCATGTATCTGGCCGCTAGCATGGCTGGCGTGGCACTGGTTTCCACCGAGCAGGTCTGGATCGATGCTAATCCGAAGGAGACCGAGCTCACCTTTGTGAAGCCCGGTGACCATGCGACGGTGACAGTCGATACCTATCCAGGCCGTCAGTGGAAAGCTCGGGTGGAGAGCATCGCGCCGGCGTCTGCCGCGCAATTCTCAATCCTTCCCGCGCAAAATGCCTCTGGCAACTGGGTGAAGGTGGTGCAGCGTATTCCGCTGCGCATTACCGTCGAACGCCAGGCCGGCGATCCGGACTTGCGCGCGGGCATGAGCGCGGTGGTAGAGATCGATACGGGCCATACACGCATGTTCTCTGATCTCTTCTGAGGCGCGGCGCGGGGTGATGAATTCCCAGCCATCGCTTGTTGTCGGCCAGCGATTTCTGCTCACCGTCTGCATGATGGCGGCGACGCTGATGCAGGCGCTCGATACGACAATCGCCAATGTCGCTCTGCCCTATATGCAGGGAAGCCTGTCGGCGAGCGCCGATCAGGTCACGTGGGTGCTGACCTCGTACATTACGGCGGCCGCGATCATGACCGCGCCAGTGGGTTGGCTGGCGGCGCGCTATGGGCGGAAGAATCTGTTCGTCGCCTGCCTGATCGGCTTCACCATCACCTCGATGCTGTGCGGCCTGGCGCAGTCGCTGCCGCAGATGGTGGTGTTTCGCCTGATGCAGGGTATTGCCGGAGCGGCACTGGTGCCGTTGAGCCAGGCGGTGATGATGGATATCTATCCGGCCGAGCAGCGCGGCCAGGCGATGGCGATTTTTGGCATCGGCGTGATGTTCGGCCCGATCATTGGCCCCACTCTTGGTGGCTGGCTCACCGAATATTACAATTGGCGGTTTGTGTTCTATGTGAACCTGCCGTTTGGCATCCTGGCGACGATTGGCACGGCGATGTTCCTGCCCAAGACGCCGCCGCGGCCGGAATTACGGTTTGATGTGACCGGGTTTGCGGTCCTCGCGCTGGGCGTCGGCGCGTTGCAACTCGTGCTCGATCGCGGTCAGGGCGAGGACTGGTTTTCCTCCGGCGAGATCATCATGGAGGCGGCGCTGGCGGTGCTCGGCCTGTATCTTTTCATCGTGCATCTGGCGACGGCGAAGGAACCGTTCATGCCGCCGCGCATTCTGGCGGACCGGAATTTCCTCGCCGGCACGATCGTGATGTTCATTGTCGCCGCGGTTATCATGGCGAGTTCGGCTTTGCTCGCACCCTGGCTGCAAACATTGGGCGGGTATCCGGTGGACCAGGCGGGGATAATCATGGCGCCGCGTGGAGCAGGTGTGATGCTGGCGATGATCGTGGGCGGGCGATTCGTCAACCGGCTCGATCATCGCGCGGTGATGACGATTTCCATCCTGGCGCAGATATGGGCGCTTTGGGTGATTTCCACCTGGACCCCGGATGTGGCGGAGCGCGAGCTGATCATCGTGACGGCCATTCAGGGTTTTGCCATTGGTACGATGTTCCTGCCGTTACAGGTGCTGGCTTTCGTGACACTGGAGCCGCATCTGCGCACCCAGGCCAGCGCGTTGTTTTCGTTGGCGCGCAATATGGGCGGTGCGCTGGGGATCGCAGTGTTGCAATTCCTGCTGGTGCGCAATGGGCAGATTCTGCACAGCGAATTCGCGTCCTATATGACGCCGTTTCACCGCTGGCTGGATCAGGCACCTTTGATCGGGCCAATGCTGCGCTCGCCGCAGACGATGCCGCAGGGGGCAGTGATGCTTGACGGCATGATCAACCGCCAGGCGGCGATCATCGCCTTCAAGGATGATTTCCTGCTGATGGCGATTGCCAGCGTGCCGGTGTTGCTACTGACCTTCTTTGTGCGCAAGCCCAAGGTGATCGCCGCCCCGCCAGATGGCGAGGCGGCTCACGTGATGGATTGAGCGCGGGGCGCGGTCAGTTCGCCAGATGCTTTGCGAAGAAAGCTGTGAGATCTTTCCACAGCACATGGGCCTGCGCTTCGTCATAGCTCGGCCGGTAATCGGCGAGGAAAGCGTGGCCGACGCCGGGATAGATGCGGATATCGTGTTCCTTGCCGGCGGCGAGGAGACGGCGGCCGAGTTCTTCGACATCTTCCATGGGCGGATTGTCGTCGGTTTCGCCGAAAGCGCCCATGAGCGGGCAGGCAAGATCGCTGACCATGTCGAGCACTTTGCGCGGGCGGTTCGGCGTCGTTTCGGCATTCGGGTCCGCGCGGCTGATGAAGCCGCCCCAGCAATCGACCGCGGCATCGACGAGACCGGAGCTGCACGCATACAACAAGGTCTGACGGCCGCCGGAGCAGAAGCCGATGACGCCAATACGGCGCGCGCCCTCGGCACGGAGCCTTTCATTGGCGGCTTCCAGATCGGCGACGGACTGGCTGTCCGGGATGGCGAGCATCTTGGCGAAGAGATCCGCCATGTCACCTTGCTTGGGCGCGCCGCTGCGGGCGTAGAGATCAGGCGCGATGGCGATGTAGCCGAGATTGGCGAAACGGCGGGCAAGATCGCGAATATGCTCGTTCAGGCCGAAGGCTTCGTGAATGATGATGATCCCGCCCTTGGGCGCGCCG
>CANJOG010000004.1 GCA_947475475.1 Acetobacteraceae bacterium | reverse complement strand
TGCTGCCGCTGTTGATCCCAGCGGCGGCGGCGGTGATTGGCTGGATCTTCATGCTCTCGCCGAAGGTCGGCTATGTGAACAAGCTGCTGCGGATGCTGCCGCTGCTCGATCAGCTCGAGGAGGGGCCGTTCGATATTTATACAGTCCCGTTCATCATCATCATCACGGCGCTGTTGCTCGCTTCGTTTGTCTATCTCTTCGTGCTGACCGGATTGCAGAATATGGGGCAGGAGCTGGAAGCAGCCGCGGCGGCGAGTGGCGCCTCGCCATTCCGGCGGTTTTTCACCATTACCTTGCCGCTGCTGCGCCCGTCCATCATCTTTGCCGGCTCTGTGGTGTTCCTGCTCGGCATGGGGCAGTTCACCGTGCCGCTGCTGCTGGGCCGCACTTCGGGAATCGATGTTCTGACCACGCAGATGTTCTATCTGGTGCAGAATTATCCGATCGATTACGGGCTGGGCGCGGCACTTGGATTTCCGATTCTCGCTGTCGGCATCATCCTGGTTCTGTGGCAGAAATGGCTGTTGCGCGAGCAGCGCCGCTACGTCGTGGTCTCGGCGCGCACCCGCCATCAGCCGCGTGAGACCTACTGGTGGGCGGCGACCGTGGTGTTTGTATACGGGTTACTGACCACGCTGCTGCCTCTGGTGGCGCTGATGTATGTGTCGGTGACGCCGTTCTGGCGTGGCCAGTTCGTGACGGATAATCTGACGTGGCGGCACTGGATCGCGGTTTTTAACGATCCGCTGTTCATGCGCGCGATCTGGACCAGTATTCAGGTCTCGCTGCTGGCTGTCGTCATTGTGGGCATTCTCGGCCTGGCCTGCGCGATGGCGCTGCTGCAATCCTCCAGCGCGTCGCGGCCGGTGCGCGCGGTGATCGATTTCCTGGTGACGCTGCCGCTGGCTATTCCCGCCTCGCTGATGGGGTTCGGCCTGCTCTTCGCTTATACGGGGCCGCCTTTTCCACTGTATGGCACCAGCGCGGTGCTGGTCGTCACGTATGTGACGCTGATGATCGGCCATGCGACGCGGCTGCAATTCACCACGCTGGTCGGCATCGGACAGGAATTCCGTGAGGCCTCCGCGGCGTGCGGTGGCAGCCCGGTGCGCACGTTGTTGCTGGTGACGCTACCGCTGGCGCGCAAGGGCATGGCGGCGACCGGGATGCTCACCTTCGTACTGCTGTTTCACGAATTCAGCGCCTCGATGATGGTGCGCTCGGTGCGCACTCAGGTTGTCGGCAGCGTGATGTATGACGTTTTGACCGGTGGCGTGTATGCCCAGGTCGCTGTGCTTTCCATTATCATGGTGGTTGTCACCATTATCGGCGTCTTCCTCGCCATGTGGTTCGGTGGCACCGAATCACTCAAGAAAATCTGAAGGGCTGGGCATGTCCGCGCTCAAGATCGATGCTCTCGTCAAGCTCTTCCCCGGCCGCGATGCGGTGCGGGCGGTGGATGGCGTTTCGCTGGATGTCACCGAAGGCGAATTGCTCGTCCTGCTGGGGCCGAGCGGCTGTGGCAAGACCACCTTGCTGCGCTGCATCGCCGGGTTGGAAGATGCGCAGGAAGGCCGCATCATGCTGGACAGCAAGCCGGTCTTCGATGCGGCAACGCGGCTGAATGTGCCGACGCATAAACGCGATATCGGCATGGTGTTCCAGAATTACTCGCTGTGGCCGCATATGAGCGTGCGCCGCAATGTCGAGTATCCGCTGCGCGCGCGGCGTTTTGAATCCGGCCGGCGTGCAGCGCGTGTTGATGAGGTGTTGGGCATTGTCCAATGCACCCATCTCGCCGATCGCCTGCCCTCTATGCTGAGCGGCGGGCAGCAGCAGCGCATCGCGCTGGCGCGCGCCATGGCGTCCAAGCCGGCGGTGATGCTGCTCGATGAGCCGCTGTCGAATCTTGACGCCCTGCTGCGCGAGGAATTGCGCAGCCAGTTGCGGTTGATCCATCGTGATCTTGGTTTTACTGGCATTTACGTCACGCATGATCAGACCGAGGCTTTTACGCTCGGCACGCGCGTGGCAGTGATGAATTCGGGTGTGATCGAACAGCTCGGCACGGCGTCCGAAGTCAATGCTCGCCCGCAGACGGAATATGTTGCCCGCTTCCTTGGCATCCGCAACGCGCTGGATATTTCCTTCGACGGCGCCTGGACCAGTGCCGCCGGGCCGTTGGGCGGCGATCTCAGCCTGCTCGGCCAGGGCGGCGACGGGTTGCGGATTTTCGTGCGGCCGGAGGATGTGCTGATCGCGGCGGCGGGCAAGATGGTGATGAGCGGCGCGCATCTGAATCTTGCTGGTGGGGTCGTCGAGGATTCGGTACAGGTCGGGCATGAGATGACTTATATGGTGCGCATGGGCGGCACGCTCATGCATGTGCATCGCGCCCGTGCGGAGGGGGAATTCCGGCCTGGCGAGGCGGTCGATCTGATGCTGCCGCATGCGGATGTGCTGCTCTACAAGGGCGGCAAGCTCGCGCGGTAGGACTGCTAACGACTATCCCGGCGGCGGATTTCCGCCTATTCTGCGATGACGGCAAGGTTGGCGCGTGGGCAGCCGGCCAGAATAAGCAAGACGTGAAGACGCAATCATTTTGGAGGATTCAATGAACAGCGAGCACAAGCGCGCGATCGGGCGGCGTGGATTCAATACATTGGCGCTGGGCGCCGGTGCGGGTGTGGCTCTCGGCAGCTACGAGGCGCGGGCGCAATCGGCGGCTTATCAGGCCGATCTCGATGCGCTGGTGAAAGCCGCCAAGGCGGAAGGCGAACTGGTCTGCTATGTCAGCCAGACCGAGAATGTCGCCCGCCGCGTCCATGATGCCTTCACGGCGAAATATGGCATCAAGATCAGCTTCGCGCGTTTCGATTCCGTGCCGTTGCAGCAACGCTATTCCTCGGAGGCTCAGGCGGGCACGTTTGCCGCCTCGCTGGTGACGCTGGCGGGCGGTGCCGATGATTTCGTCAAGATGTGCGTGGAGAAGGGCTGGATGGAGCCGATCTCCGAGCTCGATGTGCCCATGCTCAAGCACAAGATGTTTCCCGAGAAGATGAATCGCGGTCGCGCGGCGATCATTCAGATCTCGCCCTGGATGCTCGCCTACAATACCGACAAGGTGAAGAAGGAAGACCTGCCAAAGACCTGGATGGACCTGACCCATCCGCGCTGGAAGGGCGAGGTGCTGATCAGCGATCCGAATATTTCCGACGCCTATATCGATTTCTTCGCGCTGCTGCAGGACCGTTTCGGCAATGCGTTCTTCGACGCGCTGCGGCCGAATATCCGTAAGCAAGGCGGGCCGGTCCAGGCCGGCCAGGCGCTCGGCGCCGGCGAGGGATCGTTCCATCCGCCCGAAGTTGTCGCCCAGGTGATGGGCGTGAAGAGTAAGGGCGGTCCGGTGGATGCGCATATGCTGGACTACACGACCGGCGTGCAGATCCAGGTGATGCTGACCACGCGCAAATTGGCCAAGCATCACAATGCGGCCAAGCTGCTCGCCAATTACATGATGAGCGAGGAAGGCAACCAAGTGTTCAACGCCGATCCGGGCGCCTTCACCGTCTATGATACCAGCAAGCTGCCGAAGGAATACGAGCCGCCCAAGGCCGGCACCTCGGCGCGGCGGGCGGAGATTGCCAAGCTGCTCGGCTTCTAAACGTTGACAATGGCGAGGCGGTGCCGGTGAACGGTGCCGCCTTGAGAACATCAAGAAAATTCCTGGAGGAATAGAGAT
This sequence comes from Acetobacteraceae bacterium, assembly GCA_947475475.1. Taxonomy (GTDB): domain Bacteria; phylum Pseudomonadota; class Alphaproteobacteria; order Acetobacterales; family Acetobacteraceae; genus CANJOG01. The sequence goes on along the minus strand of CANJOG010000004.1, from coordinate 16,639 downwards.
GGCCAAGCCGGACAAGATCGCCCTCATTACCGGCGCGGGGCGTGGCCTTGGGCGCGCCATCGCGCTGCGTCTCGCTTCCGAAGGCGTGGCGATTGTCGCGAACTACCTGACCTCGCAAGCCGATGCGGAGTCATTGGTGGCGGAAATCAGCGCCAAGGGTGGGCGGGCCATCGCGGTAAAGGGAAATGTGCGCTCTTTTGCCGATGTGAAGGCGATGGTGAAGGCCGGCAGCGACGCTTTCGGGCCGATCAGCATTCTCATCAACAATGCGGGCTGGATGGTCCCCAAGGCGTTTGAGGATAATGACGAGGAATATTGGGATCGCGTGCTGGATACGAAGATTCGTGCCTCGCTCTACACGGTTTCCTCCGTGCTGCCGCAGATGAAGAAGCTCGGCTGGGGCAAGATCATCAATATCACTGGCGATTCCGGCCGCGTCGGCCTGGCGCGCGCCGTGGTGCATACCGGCGCGCAGGGTGCGTTGCAGTCGATGACCAAGTCCTGGGCGCGGGAATTTGCCGAACACGGCATCCGCGTGAATGCCGTCTCGCCCGGCCCGATTGCCAGCGACCAGCAGGCGGAATTCGCGCAGATCGCGCCGGATCTGGCCTCGACCGATCTCTGGGGGCCGCTCGGTGTCGGCAAGCCGGAAGATATCGCTGCGGCGGTGGCATTCTTCGTGCGCGAGGAAGGCGATCACATCACCGGGCAGATTCTCAGCGTCAATGGCGGGCGCGCTTACCCGTCCTAGTCGCGAATGAGGCTGCGCACGCCGGCCAATCTTGCCAGCGTGCCGGAATCAGCCTGGCCGGTGATGGCTTCCGGCCGCCAGTGGCGCTGGAAGGCGCGCAAGACGGTGGATAATGCCGGATCGAGCGCGCCTTCGGCCTCCACGCGATAGCCGATCTCGCTGAGCGCACGCCGTACATCGCGCAGACTGGCGGCGTCGCGCACAGGCTGGCCGGTGCCGAGATCGGGCACGCAATCGGGCCAGAGTCCGATGCCTTCCTGTGCCAGGCCGCGCCAGTCGAAGCGTTCGCCAGGGTCCTGCTTGCGGTCCGGCGCGATATCGCTATGGGCGACGATGTTGCGCTGGGCGATGGGATGGCGCGCCATGATTCGCAGGCAGAGATCGGCGACCGCCGCCATCTGCAAGGCCGGGAAATCGCGATAGCCCCAGTCATGGCCCGGATTGACGATTTCGATGCCGATAGAGACGTGATTGAGATTCTCCTGGCCGCGCCAGAAGGAAATCCCGGCATGCCAGGCGCGTTTGGCTTCGTCCACGAGTTGCCAGACGGAGCCGTCTTCCTCGACCACGTAATGCGAGGAGACGCGGGCTTCGGGGCTGCACAGCAGGTCGATCGCCTCTGCGGCGGTCTTCATGCCGGTATAGTGCAGCACGATGGTGTCGATGCGCGCACCGGGATCGCGGTCATCCTGATTGGGGCTTGGCCTTTCGCGCATCAGGCGGCGCGCCAGCTTAACTGAATCCGGCTCACAGGCCGCGCATCCGCTTGATCTGGTCCCAGGCGGCGTTCACGCGCGCCATGCGGTCAGTCGCCGCAGCGATGAAATCGGGCGGCACGCCGCGCGAGGCCAGGCGATCCGGATGGTTCTCGCGCACCAGACGTAGCCAGACGGCGCGGGCTTCCTCGTCGGTGGCGCGGCGGGAAATGCCGAGTTCGGCATAGGCCTCATCCTCTGGCGCCGCCTGGGCATTGAAACGCGGCCGGGCGCCGGTGGCCTGTTCCCAGGCCGTCTCGTCAAGGCGGAAGGCGCGGTGGACGCGGCGGAGGTACTCCACCTCGCGCGCATTCGCCGGCCCGTCGGCGCGCGCGATGGTGAACAGGGCGCGCATCACCTCTTCGAGCATGGTGCGGTTATCGGCGAAGGCGGCGCCGAGTTCCTCCGCATAGGGCTCGAAATGGTCGGCATCGCCGCGCGCCTCGTTGAACAGGCGGCCAATGTCGCGGGCGGAGTCGGGCGGGATGCGGAAGACGCGCTTGAAGGCGTCGATCTCGGCGCGCACCACCGGGCCGTCGCATTTGGCGAGCTTGGCGGCGAGCACGACGACGCCGATGGACCAGAGCTGGTCCTTTTTTCCGAACATGGCGGCAACGCGGAGATGGCCCATGCGGAGTGCGTCGATTCCGGGCAGGCGGGAGAGGCCGCGGCCGAACAATTTGGGCGCGATGGCGCCGCTATCGGCGGCATGGCCGATCGCGGCGCCGATCACCGCTCCGAACGCGCCGGCGCCCAGTGGCCCGCCAATGGCGAACCCGGCGAGCCCGCCTATGACCTTGCCCCAATAGCCCATCGACTCCTCGATCAGGCGGCAGAGCGGCAAAAAAGCTGCGATGGCGCCAGGAAAATGGGCCGGAGCGACATCAGCCCGGCGCCCGCTCTAGCATGCGTTGGTTTACGAGGGCAAAACACGCGCGCATTCTTGCATACTGTTGCGCCGCAACGATTTTGGACCGAGCCGCCTGACCCGACCGAGCAACCGCATCGCGCCACTGGACCCCGTCCGGAGCAACCGCCGCCTGGCCTCGGTGCTGGCGGGGCTGGGCATGATCGTGGTGGTCGCGACGGCGGCCGCCTGGCTTTTGCCCGGCATGCTGGACTGGAGCCGCTACCGCCAGACCATCACCACGCTCGCCAGTATCGCGCTCGGCCAGGATGTGCGCATCGAAGGCGATATCGCGCTCCAGGTGCTGCCCCAGCCGGTGCTGAGCGCGCGCGGAATCAGCCTGGCCGATGAGGAACATGGCGCGCGGCTTTCGGCGAAGGGCGTGCGGCTGTCTGTGGCGTTCTGGCCGTTGCTGGCCGGACGGATCGAGCCGCGGGAATTGCTGCTGCGCGGGCCGGATGCGGCGCTGGACTGGCCACTGAAGGGGCTGAGCCTCGCCAACCGGCCCGCATGGCTCGATGGCATGCGGTTGCGGGTGATCGAGGGCACGTTGCGCATCGGTGGGGTGGTGCTCTCCGATATCGCCGCCGATCTGATGCCCGATCCACTGACCGGCACGATCGGGCTGGACGGCACGGCGAAATTCTCCGAGCGGAGCTGGCGGTTCTCAACAAGGCTCGGCACGCCGGGCGGCGATGGGGCGGCGCCGTTTGACCTTGTGCTCGATGGCGCGGGTCCGGTGCAGGATACGGGCGGCACGTTTTCTGGCCTGATTGCCGCGGATGGGCGGATCGAGGGGCGGATGGAGGCGCGCGGGCGCGATCTGTCGCAGCTTTTGCCCGCACCTGCCGTCACCTGGCGCGCGGAGGGGCGGTTGAGCGCCTCCGAAGGGCTCGCGATCGCTGACGACCTTGCGCTGCAATTCGCCAATTCCCCGGCGCGTGGCGCGGTGGCGCTGCGGGTCTCGCCGGCGCCCCGGCTCGATCTGGCGCTGGTCGCCAGCCGGATCGATCTTGATGCCTGGCTACCGGTGCTGATGGGCGGCTCGGCCGGGCGCTTGCCCACGGGCATCGACTTGTCCGCCGAGGCGGCGACTCTGGCGGGCGGCACATTACGCGATCTGCGCGGTGGCTTCGATCTCGGTGCCGAGGGCGTGCGGGTGCGCGATGCCAGTGCGGTGCTGCCGGGCGAGGCTCGGGTGGATTTTGCCGGGATGCTGACCCAGGCGGGTTCGGCGGGAGCGCGATTCGCCGGTCAGGGATGGCTACGCCTGCCCGATCTGCGCACCACCATGTCCTGGCTGTCTGCCTCCGGCGTGCCATTGCCCAAAGGGCTTCCGCCGGATGTGCTGCATGCGGCGGAGTTTACCGCCAGCATCGCTGCCGACCGCGTGGGGATTGTATTTTCCGGCCTCGATGGCGTGCTTGACGGGGTGACGGCGCGGGGCACCTTGCGGTTCGGGTTCCAGCCGCGCCCCTCGCTCGGGCTCGACCTGGCTCTGGACCGGCTCCTTCTCGATCCGTGGATGCCGGTACGGCTGCCGGGTCTTGCGGAGGTGCCGTCGCTGTTTTCCGCCAATCCGGCCGAGTTGAAACTGTCGGTTGGCCAGGTGGACTGGCGCGGCATGGCGCTGCGCCAGGTCGGGCTGGATGCCGGCATTGCCGATGGCGTGCTGATTGTACGGCGCATCGAGGCTTTGTTGCCCGGCGCCCGGGTCTCGGTCTCGGGATCGGTGGGAGAAGCTGGCAGGCTGGCCGATGCGCGGCTCGATCTGACGGCGGAGAATGGGGCGGAACTGGCGCGTCTGCTGCCGGCGGAATGGGCGGGGCTGCGGCTGTGGGACTTGCCGCTGCGGGTCAATCTGTTGGCAGCCGGGCCGCCGGAGGCGCTGGCGCTGCGGATTGGCGCGGACGTCGCTGAGGGGCGGCTTGAGGCCCAGCCGGTGCTCAACCTGCCGGCTGGCACGGCGGCGGGGCGGGTCTTTCTGCGCCATCCCGGCGCGCCCAGGCTGCTCGATCTGGTGGGGCTGGCGGGGGCGCAGGCGTGGATCGGCGAGGGCTCGCTCGCACTCGGCGGCCAGCTTGCCTACGCGCCGGGCCGGCTGACCCTTGATGGGTTCGACCTGACGGCTGCCCTGTTGCGCACCGGCGGGCAACTGACGCTGGACCTCACAGGTAGCGAGCCTGCGTTGAGCGGGCAATTGAAGGCCGATGCCTTGCCGTTGCCGCCGCTTTGGCCAGATGCCGGGTATCGTCTGCCCGTTGCCGCGCTGCGAGGCTGGACCGCCAATATGCGCGTCGATGCGGCGCAGATTGCGAGTATGGGCAGCCCGGTGCTGCGCCAGGCGGGGTTTACCCTGTCGCTGGATAGCGGGACGCTTCGGATCGAGGGGTTGCGTGCGCGGCTGGCGGGGGGCGAGGCGGCCGGGCGGCTGGAATTCACGACCACGAGCGCGGCGCCCAGCCTGATTGCCAGCCTGGCTGTCGCGGGCGCGATGGTCGAGGACGCGCCGCTGGGATGGCCAGTCGATATCCAGGCCGGAAGGCTGGATGCGACGCTCGATCTGCGCATGAGCGGGTTTTCCACCGCTGCCTTGCTGGCATCAGCTTCCGGCACGGCGCGGCTTGAGGTGCGCGACGGTGCGTTGCGGGGGGTCGATCTTGGCGCGCTGGCGCATGCCCTGGGGGAACAGCAGGTAATGCCGCGCCCGCCGGTGGACCGGGCTGCGCTGGCTCAGGCACTGGCGAACGGACTGAGCCCGGTCACGCTGCTGCGCCTCGGCGGCACGCTGAACGATGGCAATCTCGCTTTGCATCAAACCGAATTCGCCGGGCCAGCGGGAAGCGGCACGATTGCCGGGTCGATCGGCCTGACCGGCCCGACGCTGGATCTGCGCCTGGCGCTCCGCCCGGACCTGCATGGCACTCCCGGCCCCGATCTGGCCGTGCGGCTGAACGGTCCCGCCATGGCGCCGCAGCGCATTCCGGAACTGGCCGGTCTGACCGCCTGGGAAGCCAGCCAGCCGAGATAGGCGACGCCCCCGCGAAGAGGCGCAGCGCTCTCTCAGTGCGTCGCGCGGTGGAAGCGGCGCTTGATGCCTTCGCGCCACGTCTGGAAGGTCACGTAGAGCATCGGGATCAGGAAGATGCCGACGAGGCTGGCCGCGATCATGCCGGCAAACACCGGTGTCGCCACATCGCGGCGGCTGACGGCGGCGGCACCCGTTGCCGTTACCACCGGCACCAGGCCGAGAATGAAGGCGATCGAGGTCATCATGACAGCGCGGAACCGCATCTGGCTGCCGAGCACGGCGGCCTCGCGGATCGACTTGCCATGCTCACGCTGCTCTTTCGCAAACTCCACGATCAGGATGCCGTTCTTGGCGGCGAGTGCGATCAGCACCACCATGCCGATCTGGGCGTACACGTCGAGCACCAGGCCAGCGAGGATGATGCCGCCAAAGGCGCCGAGCGCGCCGACCGCGACGGAGAGCAGCACCGGCACCGGAATGGTCCAGCTTTCATACAGCGCCACCAGGAAGAGATAGGCGAAGAGGATGGCGAGGCTGAGGATGATGCCGGTCTGTCCCGAGGCCTGCTGTTCCTGATAGGACGTGCCGGTCCATTCGAAGGCGTAGCCAGGCGGCAGGGTGCGGGCGGAAAGCCCCGCCATCGCCGCCATCGCATCACCCGAGGAAATGCCGGGCTTCGGGCTGCCGCTGATCGAAATCGCGCGGTAGTTGTTGTAGCGCGTGATGGTCTGCGGCCCGACGGCGATGCGCAGTTCGGCGATCGAACGCAGCGGCACCATCTGGCCGGTCTTGCTGCGCACGAAGATCTTCCAGATCGAGGAGATGTCGTTACGGTCGGCCGCTTCGCCCTGGATGTTCACCTGCCAGGTGCGGCCAAACAGGTTGAAGTCGTTGATATAGGCGCCGCCCAGCGTGACCTGGAGGGCCGCGAAAACATCGGTGAGCGAGAGGCCGAGCGCCTGCGCCTTGTCGCGGTCGATATCGAGATAGAGCGAGGGGTTGGACGCGGAGAAGGTGGAGAAGACGCGTGTCAGCAGCGGGTCCTGATTGGCCGCGCCGAGCAGGCCGCGCAGCACCGCGCCCATGGTTGCCGGGTCCTGACCCTGCAAGCCTTCAAGCTGGTAGTCGAAGCCGCCGCCGGTGGACAGGCCGATGATCGGCGGCACGTTGAAGGCAAAGACATTGGCCGAGCGGATGCTCATGCCCATGCCGAAGGTGCGGCCCACAGCGGCCTGCACCGAATTGGCAATGCCCTGGCGTTCGGCGAAAGGCTTCAGGCGGGCAATGACGAAAGCCGAATTGGACTGGGCGCCGCCATCGAGCAGCGAGAAGCCAATGATCGACATCACGTCCTGCACCTGCGGCAGCGTCTTCACCATGGCCTCGACCTGGGCGGAGACGGCGGAGGTGCGGCTGACCGAGGCGCCGTCTGGCAATTGTACCATGACGAAGAATGCGCCCTGGTCTTCTTCCGGCACGAAGCCGGTCGGCGTCTGCTTGGACAAAGTATAGATGCCGCCACCACAGGCGATGATGATTACCAGCGCCACGACGGAGATTCGCACCAGCCGGGCCACGATGGCGGCATAGCCATCGCGCACCCAGTCGATGCCGGACATCACGCGCGACATGATGCCGCGCTTATGCGTGCGCCGGAGCACCAGCGCGCAGAGCGCGGGCGACAGCGTCAGCGCGCAGAAGGCGGAAATCAGCATCGCGACCGAGATGGTCACGGCGAATTGCCGGAACAACAGGCCGGACAGGCCGGGGATGAAGGCCACCGGCACGAACACCGAGAGCAGCACGAGCGTTATGGCGATCACCGGGCCGGTGATCTGGCGCATCGCTTTCTTGGTGGCATCCGCGACGGAGAGGTCCGGCTCGTCATGCAGCACGCGCTCGACATTCTCGACGACGACGATGGCGTCATCGACGACAATGCCGATGGCGAGCAGCAAGGCGAGCAGCGAGATGGTATTGGCCGAGAAGCCCAATGCCAGCAGCACCGCGAAAGTGCCGATCAGCGAGACCGGTACAACGATGGCGGGGATGATGGTGGCCCGCAGATTGCCGAGGAAGATGAAGACCACGACCACGACGAGGGCGAAGGCTTCCAGCAGTGTCTTAATGACTTCGTAGATCGTGTCCGAGACGAACTGGCTGGTGTCATAGACGACTTTCGCGGTGATCCCTTTCGGGAAGCTGCGCTGGGCATTGGCCAGCGCGTCATTCACCCGTGCGGCTGTCGCGACCGCATTGGCACCCGGCGAGAGATAGATCGCCATGGCGACCGCATCCTTGCCGTTCAGGCGGCTGGCGATATCGAGATTCTGCGCACCGAGTTCGACGCGGGCGACATCGCGCACGCGCAGATAGGAGCCGTCCGGATTGGCGCGGATGACGACGGCGCCGAATTCCTCAGGCGAGGCCAGGCGGCCCTTGGTCTGCACGCTGAGCTGGAACTGCTGGTCATCGGCCATCGGCTTGGCGCCGATGCGGCCAACCGGGGCCTGGATGTTCTGCTGCTGGATCGCCGCCATCACGTCCGAGGGGGCGAGGCCGAGGCTGACCAGGCGTTCAGTATTGAACCAGACGCGCATGGAATAATTCATGCGGCTGAACAATTGCGCGGCACCCACGCCGGGCACGCGCGCGATGGTATCGACCAGATTGATGGTGGCGTAATTGGTGATGAAAAGCGGGTCGTATTCGTTGTTCTCGGCGTAGAGAAACAGGAATTGCAGCACGGCGGAGGATTGCTTGACCACCGTGACACCCTGCGCCACTACTGCGGCGGGCAGCTTGGTGAGCGCCTGCTGCACGCGGTTATTGACGTTGACGGTGTCGATATCCGGGCTGGTGCCGAGCGCGAAGCTGATGGTCAGGCGGTAGCTGCCGTCATTGGCGCTGGTGCTCTTCATATAGAGCATCTGATCGACGCCGATCATCTGCGCTTCGAGCGGCTGGCCGACGGAGGCTTCGACCACATCGGCCGAGGCGCCCGGATAGGTCGCCTGGACCTGCACCTGCGGCGGCACGATGTCGGGGAACTGGCTGACTGGAATCCGGGTCAGCGCCAGGGCGCCGGCCAGGGTGATCAGGATGGCGATGACGATGGCCAGCCTGGGCCGGTCGATAAAAGTGGCGGAAATCATGGCCGGTGCTCAGCGCGCGGCGGCAGGGGCGGCGGCGGGCGCGGCACCAGGGGCGCCAGGGGGCGGGCCCACTGGCCCCGGAGCAACCACGACGCCGGGGCGGACGCGCTGCACGCCCTCGACAACCACCTGTTCACCCTCGGCGAGGCCATTGACCACAACGGCGGTGGCCGGCGTGGACTGGCCGAGCTTGACGCGGCGCTGCTCCACCTTGTTCTCGGCACCGACGACGAAGATGTAGTCGCCCTGCTGGTCCGACAGCACGGCGGCGCGGGGCACGGACAGTGCCAGCACCGGCTCCACGCCATCGACCAGCACAGCGACGAACTGGCCATCCACCAGCACGCGATTTCCGAGCGAGCCGGTGGCATTCCCCATCGCGGGATTTCCGATCTCGCCGCGCAGCATCAGCGTGTCGGTGGCGGCCGCGATCGTGTTGTCGATGAAGTTCAGTCTGCCCTTCTGCTCCAGCATCCGTCCGTCCGGCAGGCGCAGACGCAGGGCCAGGGCCGCGAAGCCTTCGCGGTAGCGGCTGCGCAGGTCGGTGACGGTGCGGACCGAGACCGGGAAGGCCACGTTCATCGGGTCCTGCGTCACGATGGTCGCCAGCGGGCCGGAGGTGGGGGTGACGACATTGCCGGGGCTGACCGAGGCGCGGCCGATCTTGCCGGCAATCGGGGCGCGGATTTCGGTATAGCCGAGATTGATCTGCGCCTGGGTGAGCTGCGCCTGCGCGCCCAGAAGCTGGGCGGCGAGTGAGCGTTGCTGGGCCAGGGTCTCGTCAACCGCCGAACGTGAGCCGGCGGGCGTGCTCAGCAGGCTCTGGGCGCGGGAGAGCTTCTCCTGGGCGTTGATCAGCAGTGCATTGATCTGCGCCACCGCCGCCAGCCTGGCCTGGAGATCGGCCTCGAAGGGGGCGCGGTCCATGCGGAACATCACATCGCCCTGGCGGACCTCGGCACCCTCGGCGAACAGCCGCTCGACCAGCGTGCCGGTGACGCGGGCGACGAGATCGACCTTGTCCACAGCCTGCACGCGGCCGACGAATTCGCTGGTCTCGGTGATCGGCTGCTTCTGCGCCTTCACCACGCCGACGGCCGGCGGGCCGGGCGGGCCGAACTGGGCCAGGGCCGGGGTGGCGGCAAGGATGGCGGCAAGCATAGCGGGGGCGAGCAGAGCCAGCGTCGGGCGGCAGACCAGCATGGGGGGAATTCCTTGGGCGGCCGGGACGGGGCGCGCCAGATGCGAAGACAACGTGATGCTGCGGAGCAATAAAAAGCTCCGCGCCCTCTACGTCAACCAAATGAGAGCGGATCGCAAAGACTTTGCCGGACGACTGTCCAAACTATGGGATTTTTAACCGCCAGGCGGAGGGGCGCCGTCAGTCCGGAAACATCTTCCCGGGATTGAGAATGCCACGGGGATCGAAGGTTGCTTTGATGGCACGCATGACCTCAAGCGCCTCTGCGCCATGTTCGCGGATGAGGAAGTCCCGCTTGCCAAGCCCCACCCCATGCTCGCCGCTGCATGAGCCGCCGAGCGAGAGGGCGATGCCGACGATCTGCTGGTCGAGCTTCCAGGCGCGCTCCTGGCCGTCCTCTCCCTCGGGGACGAGGATGACGCAATGGAAATTGCCGTCGCCGACATGGCCGACAATGGGGGCGGTGATGCCGGAGTGCTCGATTGCGGCACGGACCTGCATGACCGCCTCGGCCAGGCGGGAGACCGGGACGACCGCATCGGTGGTCAGGCCGCGCGCGCCGGGGCGAAGTGCGAGGGCGGCCCAATAGGCGTCGTGCCGGGCCTTCCAGAGCTGGGCGCGCTCGGCCGCATCCGTCGCCCAGCGGAAGCCGCGCCCGCCATTGAAGCCGGCGATCTCTTCCACGCCCTGGGCCTGTTCGGCCACGCCGGCATGGGTGCCGTGGAATTCGAAGAGCAGGGTGGGAAGTGGCTCCATGTCGGTGAGCCTGGAATAGGCGATGCAGGCGCGGGCCTGGAGGTCGTCCAGCAATTCGATGCGGGCGATGGGGATGCCGGCCTGCATCACCTCGGTCACGGTGCGGACGGCGGATTCGAGATCGGTGAACTGGCAGAAGGCGGCGGAACTGGCCTCGGGGATGCCGTGCAGGCGGAGCTGGATTTCGGCAATGACGCCGAGCGTGCCTTCCGAGCCGACGAACAGGCGGGTGAGGTCGTAGCCGGTGGCGGATTTGCGCACGCGGCCGCCGGTGCGCACGATCCGTCCATCGGCGAGCACCACGGTCATGCCCAGCACATTCTCGCGGATGGTGCCGTAGCGCACGGCATTGGTACCCGAGGCGCGGGTGGCGCACATGCCGCCGATGGTGGCCGCGGCGCCGGGATCGACCGGGAAGAACAGCCCGGCATCGCGCAGATGCGTGTTGAGTTGCTCGCGGGTCACACCTGCCTGGATGCGGCAATCCATATCGGCCTGGTTGACGGCGAGGATGCGGTTCATCCGCGAGAGATCGAGGCTGATGCCACCGTGCACCGGAATGACATGGCCCTCCAGCGAGGAACCGGCGCCAAACGGGGTGACGGGGATCGCGTTTGCGTTGCACAGCGCCAGAAGTTTGGAGATCTCTTCCACGGTTTCCACGAAGGCGACGGCGTCGGGCTGCACCGGGGGCAGCGATTCCTGGCCATGGCCGTGATCGGCGCGGATGGCGGCATTGGTACTCAGCCGCTCGCCGAGCAGGGCGCGGAGGTCGTCGAGTATGCTATGCAGCGGCGCATCCATGGCCGGGACTCCCTGATCGGGAGGCAGCATCGGGCGCATGGCGCGGTTGGTAAAGTGGGGATGGCTTTCGGCGCGGCGCGTGACCATGTAATGCAGCCTTACATGACGCATACGGCACGCATCACATGAGCTGGAAGGGACCGCCGCCGGGCGGCTTTGAGCGGCGTGGCTACCATCACGGCAATCTGCGCGAGGCGCTGATGCAGGCCGCGCTGGAGCTTGTCGCCACCAAGGGGCCGGCCGGTTTCACCATTGCCGAGGCAGCGCGGCTGGCCGGGGTCAGCCCGGCCGCTCCCTACCGGCACTTCCGCGATGCCGAGGCGCTGCTGGCCGAAGTGGCGACGCGCGGCTTCGATCTGTTTGCCGAACGCCTGGCCAAGGCCGTGGCCAAGGCGCCCGCGGAGCCTTTGCGCGCGGCCGCCGCGGTGGGGGCCGCCTATCTCGCCTTTGCGCGCGAGGAGCCAGCCTATTACGCGACGATGTTCGAGGCACGAATTTCCCGCAGCCCGTTTCCAGAATTGGCGGCGGCGGGGGAGCGGGCCTTTGGCGTCCTGCGCGGCCTGGCGGAGAAATTGTCGGCGTCTGTGCCGGTAAATGCTCCGGGGGCGCGGCCGCCGGCGCTGATGATCGGGCTGCATCTGTGGTCCACCGCGCATGGCATCGCGACACTGTTCGGCCGGGCCGATGCCTCGCGCCGGCCGCTGCCGATGTCGCCGGAGGATCTGCTGGAGGCCAATATATTGATTTACCTGCAAGGTCTCGGGATTCGGCCGGCGGGGTGAGGCGGCTTACCAAAGGTTAAGCTGCGAACGTCGCATTTTGGTGTCGCTTTTTCTTGACGCGCGGTTTGGCGGGATTATATGTGAATGTGTCTTACATTCACATGAGGGACAAGATGACCACCGCCGCCGACTATCCTAACCAGGGCTGGAACAATGCCGCCTGGGGACAAAATGCCGGGCCGAATGGTCCGGGTGCCTACGGTGCAGGCCCTGGAGGCTCCGGGCCTGGAGGCTTCGGGCCGGGGGGCTTCGGTCCCAACGGTCCCTGGTCGCACCAGCAATGGCAGCATTGGGGCATGAGCCGAGGTTTCGGCGTCGCCGCCACCGTGCTGGGCTTCATCGTCTGGTGGCCGTTTGGCCTTGCTCTGCTGTTCTTCATGCTGGCCACAGGCCGCATGGGCGGCTGCGGCAAGCGCTGGCGCCGCCAGTTCGGGCCTGACTCAGGCTGGCAGGCTCCGAACTGGGGCGGCTGGTGCGGAAATAAATCCGCCCAGCAGCAGCGCCCCAGCGGCAATGCCGCCTTCGATGATTACCGCACCGAGACGCTGCGCCGGCTGGAAGAGGAGCAGAACGACTTCGCTGCTTTCCTCGAACGCCTGCGCTTCGCCAAGGACAAGTCGGAGTTCGACCAGTTCATGGCCGATCGCCGACGCAACCCGCAGCCGCCGCAGGGCGGAGACGGGCAGCAGAACCAGGGCTAATCTCCTGCGAGGCTGAATATGAGGGCGCGCCGTGGTCCGAAGCCACGGCGCGCTCTTTTTGTCTGAAGTGGCTTTTGACTTGCTTCACCAGTGCCCGCTATTTCCTTTCCCATGAGCACAGCCAAACCCACTGCCATCATCCTCGCCGCTGGCCTCGGCACGCGTATGAAGTCGGCGCTGCCCAAGGCGATGCATCCGATCGCCGGGCGGCCGATGATCCGGCATCTGCTGGCAAGCTGTGACGGGCTGTTCGACCGTATTGTCGTGGTGGCCGGGCCGGATATGGAGGTGCTTGAACGCGCCGCCGCACCGCACGCCACCGTCATTCAGCATGACCGGCTCGGCACCGGACATGCCACGTTGCAAGCCGTGGAGCATTTCGGCACCGCCGATGTGGCCGTGCTCTATGCCGATAATCCGCTGATCCGCCGCGAGACGATCGAGGCACTGCTGGCGCGCCGCCGCCAGGGCGATGCCGGGCTGGCCTTGCTCGCCATGCGCCCACCCGAGGCCGGGAAATATGGCCGCGTGATCGAAGAGGGCGGCTATGTGACGCGCATCGTCGAATGGGCGGATGCCAGCGAGGCGGAGCGCGCGGTCGGGCTATGCAATGCCGGCGTGCTCTGCGCCAGCGGGGAGAATCTGGCGCGCTGGCTGCGGGCGCTGAAGAACGACAATTCCAAGGGCGAGTATTACCTCACCGATGTCGTCGCCATGGCCGTCTCCGAGGGGCTGCGCGCGGCTGCCGTGGAGGCGGATTCCAACGAATTGCGCGGCATCAACTCGCGTGCCGAACTGGCCGAAGCCGAAGCCGTGGTGCAATGGCGCCTGCGCCGGGCCGCACTGGATGCCGGCGTGACCATGACCGCGCCGGAGACGGTGTTTCTCTGCGCCGATACGGTATTTCATCCAGATGTCACGGTGGCGCCGCATGTCGTGTTCGGGCCGGGGGTGACGGTACAGTCCAATGCGGAAATCCGCGCTTTCTCGCATCTCGAAGGGTGCATCGTCGGCAAGGGCGCGATTGTCGGGCCGTTCGCGCGGCTGCGGCCCGGGACGGAACTTGGTGAGGAAAGCCATGTCGGCAATTTCGTTGAGCTGAAGGCCACGAAATTGGGCAAGAAGTCCAAGGCCAACCATCTCGCCTATATCGGTGATGCCTCGATCGGCGCGGGGACGAATATCGGCGCCGGGACCATCACCTGCAATTACGATGGCTATGCCAAGCACCGCACCGAGATTGGCGATAACGTGTTTATCGGCTCGGATTCGATCCTGGTGGCGCCGCTGAGCATCGGCGACGGCGCCCTGGTCACGGCTGGCAGCGTGATTACCGAGAATGTGGCCGCGGACGAAATGGCCTTTGGCCGTGCCCGCCAGACCGGCAAGCTGGGCCAGGCAGCCGCGTTCCGCGCCAAAGCGCAGGCGAAGAAAAAGGGCTAAGCCGCCTTACGCGGCTTCGCTGATCTCGATCGAGCGGAAGCAGAAACCGAGCAGCCGGTCATCGCGGCCTTCGCCGATTTCCGACGGCTTGATGCTCGTTGGGATGTGCCAGACCATGCGCAGCAGCCCGTTGGCTTTGCGGACGATCCACTGTTCCGGCTCCACCACCGCACTCATGGTGACGGAATCGCGGTAGGAATGGTGCCAGAAGCCAAGGCGGAAGCCATTCGCGAACAACGTCATATCCTGGAATTTATGCGTTTGCGTGATGTATGGCTCGCCGCCGACGCGGATGACCACCGGCATGCGCGGTGGCCGCGCCGCGATGAGTAATTCGACGTCATAGCCGTCGTTCCAGATATGCGCCTCTTCGGCATGCGACCAGCCGCGGGCCAGGCCCAGGCTGTTGATGTCTGCCGAGCTGAAGGCACGCACCTTGCCGAACTCGATTTCGAGCGGTCGTGTATTCTGTGGATCGGCCAATGTCTGCGCCCCTGTGCTTCGTCCGACGGCGCCCCCTGCCGTCGGGCCGGCATCGGCAGGCGGTACGGTCGTAAACCGTCAACACCTTTCAGCCTATGCTTGCAAAAATAGGCTAACATGCCGCTTCGGCGCCTCCAAGCCTCGTTCCGCTCATGATCGGGATAGTTGCGGGCCCGGATGGATTGCATCGGTGCTTGGCTTGCGGCACTGGCTTGGTTAACGGGGATCGGTTCGGGGCGGTTTTCATCGCGCCGGCGGCAGATCGGAAGGCGGAACGCGGAATCGTGCGCAGTAGCAGAGCCAAGCCGGAAAAATCAGCGGTCGAGGCGGAACAGGCAGCCAGCCCGTCCGTGCCCGAGACGAGTGGCCAAAGTGTCGATCCACGTGAGGCCCTGGCCCTCGCGCATCGGTACCGTCTGGCGCGCGCCATCTGCACTGGGCGGCAGGTGCTGGACCTGACCGGCACGGCCGATGACGCCGGACTTGCTGGTGACGCGATAGCGAAGCTTGCGCAGGATGCCGCCGAGTATGCGCGGGAGTCGCTGCGCGGCCGGTTTGAAGTGGCGCTCTCGCTCGAGCCGCTTGCACCCGAGGCGGCGGCCGAGCAGGCCAGTATTCTTTCAGCCGCGCTCCAGCAGGGCGGCACGCTCATGCTGGCGGCGTCCAGTGCGGCGCCGAATGAGGCGCTGCAGGCGGTGCTGGCCGGATTTCGTCATGTCGCGAGCTTCCGCCAACGTCCGGTGATCGGGTCTCTGCTCACGGATGCGCGTTTCCCAGCGATTGGCATGGCCAGCCTGCCGGATGCCGGGCGCCAGAAACCGCCGGTGACGCTCTGGCTCGCCTCGGACGAGGCGCTTCCCGAATTTCCGACCGGCATTCTGGAGACGCTGGGCGACGCCGCCGATGCAGGTTCGCTGTCCAGCGCCACGCAGCGCAGCGCCGGCGGGCTCAGGCTGACACTGCTCTCTGCCGCCCGGCTCGATGCAGCGCATGGCCCGGATGGCGAATTGCGCGCCCGCGCCGCCTCGCTGGTGGAAAGGCTGGTCGAGCTGGATGGCACGTTGCTCGATCTGCGCGCCGAGAATGCGGAATTGCGCAACCGCGCCCCCGAGCAGGCCGCCGCCGCACCGGGCCCAGCCGCGCATTTCGATATTCCGCGCACGCCGCATGAATGGCCGTTGGCGGAAAACATGGCGCTGACCCCGGAGCGGCTCGATCTGTATGACCACCGGCCCGACGACGCCGTGGTGCTGGAAGGCCGCGCGGGCCAGGCGTTTCTGCGCCGCTTCCGCCTGCTGACCGACCAAGCGGATTTCGCCGGCGCCGCCGATGCGCTCTCGCGCGCCCGCCCGGTGCTGCATCTGGCCGAGCAGAACGAAATTCCCGATGCCTCGATCGTCATCCCGATCTATGGCCAGCTCGCCTATACGCTGAACTGCCTGGACAGCCTGTTTGCGCATGCCTCGCGCTATTCGGCGGAGATCATCGTCATCGATGACTGCTCGCCGGACCGCTCGCATTTGGTCCTGCCGCTGGTGCCGGGCATTCGCTACCACCGCGCGGAGAAGAATGGCGGCTTCATCCGCAGTTGCACCATCGGCGCGGCGATGGCGCGTGGCCGCTTTATGATCATGCTGAACAATGACACGCGCGTGGTGCCTGGCTGGCTCGATGCGATGCTCGACACATTCGACGTGCTGCCGCAGGCGGGGCTGGTCGGCTCCAAGGCACTGTATCCGGATGGCGTGTTGCAGGAAGCTGGCGGTATTATCTGGCGCGATGGCAGCGCGTGGAATTACGGCCGCGGTGACGATCCGAATCGCCCGGCCTATTGCTATGCGCGCCAGGCCGATTACAGCTCGGGTTGCTC
>CANJOG010000003.1 GCA_947475475.1 Acetobacteraceae bacterium | reverse complement strand
TGGCGCAGCAGTCCGCGATGGACCTCATCGCCAACAATCTCGCCAACGCCACGACAATTGGCTTCAAGGCCCAGCGCCCGAGCTTCGCCCAGCATCTCGACGCGCAGGCCGGCGCGGAGACCATCACCGGCGGCCGCACCCTTTCTTTCGTCGCCAGCGACACACCCTGGCGCGAAACGCGAGAGGGCGCGCTCAACGTCACCGGCAATCCGCTCGATCTGGCACTCAATGGCGATGGCTATTTCACCGTCGAGACCCCACGCGGCCCGCGCCTGACCCGCGCCGGCCGTTTTATGCCAGGTGCAGACGGCAACATCACCGACACCGACGGCAATGCGCTACTCGACCGCCAGGGCCGCAAGATCGCGCTCTCCACCAATGACGGCCAGCTCACCATCAAGGGCGATGGCACCATCATGAGCGCAAGCGGCATGATTGGGCAGATCGGCATCGTCGTCCCGCGCGATCCCCAATCGCTGCGGGAGGAAGGCACCCACCTGCTCGCCGCCAACGGTCCGACCGACGCCGCTAAATCGCCGCGGGTCACCCAGGGTGCGCTCGAGGAATCCAACACTCAGCAAGTGGTGGAAATCACTCGCATGATCAGCGGCATGCGCGAATTCCAGTTCGTCAGCCAGATGGTGCAGACCGATTCAGACCGGCAGATGGCGGCGATCGAGAAAATCCTCGGTAGTCGCGGTTAAGGAGAAAACCCATGCGCTCGCTCGATATCGCCGGCACCGGCATGCAGGCCCAGCAGACCAATGTCGAAGTTATTTCCAACAATATTGCCAATATGACCACGACCGGCTTCAAGCGCCGGCGCGCCGAGTTCCAGGATCTGATCTACCAGAATCTCCGCCGCGTGGGCTCGGCCAGTTCCGACCAGGGCACCGTCGTGCCAGCCGGCGCGCAGGTCGGACTTGGCGTGAAGACCGCCGCGATCTACCGGATTTCCGAACAGGGAAATTTGCAACAGACCAGCAACTCTCTCGATCTCGCCATACGAGGAAACGGCTATTTCCAGGTGAGCCTGCCAGGCGGCGAGACCGCCTACACTCGCGACGGCACATTCGGCCTCTCGCCGGAAGGCCAGATCGTCACCGCCGACGGCTATGTCGTCGCCCCCGGCATCACCGTGCCGAGCAATGCCACCACCATCACCATCAACGGCGCCGGCCAGGTGCAGGCCAGCATCGCCGGCCAGACCGCGCCCACCACGGTCGGCACCATACAGCTCGCGGCCTTCCCCAATGAGGCCGGGCTTGATGCGCAAGGTGACAATCTGTTCCTGCAAACCTCCGCTTCTGGCGCACCTGTCGCGGGCAATCCCGGCGCCACCGGTTTCGGCACCGTCATGCAGGGCTTCATCGAAACCTCGAACGTCAATGTGGTCAGCGAAATCACCAATCTTATCACCGCCCAGCGCGCCTATGAGATGAACAGCCGCGTGATCACCACCTCGGACCAGATGCTCTCCACCCTGAGCAACCTGAAATAGGGGCGCGCGCCATGACCTGCCTGCCGCAAGTCTCCCTCACCCCAGCCCAGATGCATGACCGCGCGATTCGCCGGGCGCTCACCGCCGCCGCATTCTTCGCCGCGCTTGCCACCACCACCCCGGCATATCCCGCAGCGCTTCGCAGCGAGGCGATCCTCACCGGCGCCGATGTCCGCCTGTCGGACCTGTTCGATGATGCCGGACCGCAGGCCAATCGCATCCTCGGCCCAGGCCCCGCGCCGGGCGGGCGCATCGTTGTCGAATCCGCCCAGTTGGCCGCCATCGCCCGCCAGTTCGGCGTGGCCTGGCGCCCCTCCGGCCCCGCGGATCGCGCCGTGCTGGAACGCCCCGGCCGTGCCTTGCCACGCGATCTGGTTCAGGCCGCGCTGCGCACCGCGCTGGAAGACACCGGCATCCACTCCACCGATACCGAGATGGACATCGCCGCCTATACGCCGCCGATACTTGCCCCGGACGCCACGCCCGAGATCGCCGTCGAGCAATTCGACCATGACCGCGACTCCGGCCGCTTCTCCGCCGTGCTCGCCATCACGGCCCATGGCAGTCCGCAGAACCGCCTGCGGGTCACCGGCAAAGCGGTCGAAATGGCCGATGCGGTGGTCGCCACCCGCCGCCTCACCCCCGGCGAGACCATCGGCGCCGGCGATCTGCGCATCGGCCGCATCCGTGCGAGCCTGCTCCGCGACGGCGCGCTCCGCCGCGCCGACCAAGGGCTCGGCATGACCGTCCGTCACAGCATCCCGGCCGGCCAGCCCGTGCCCACCGCCGAACTCGCCCGCCCGGTCATGGTCGCGCGCGGCGCCACGGTGATGATGCAGCTCGAAACTCCCGGCCTCGCGCTGTCCGGCCAGGCCCAGGCACTCGATGCCGGCGGCATTGGCGAGCGTATCCGCGTGCTCAACCCCTCCTCCCGCGCTGTGCTCGAAGCCGAAGTGATCGGACCGGACCGCGTCCGTGTCTCACGGGAGTCGGCCCCGATCCTGCCGCCAAATCGCGGCGGCACCCCCGTCGCCTCGGCCCCGCCGCCGCGCGCCTACGCCCAGTTCTCCGACAGCGCCATCCGCTGATCCGACCCGCCCGACGCTCACGAAAGTCCGCCGCCATGCGCACCCGCACAGCCACGATGAAATGCCTGCCGCTTGCCGCCCTGCTGGGACTCGCCGCCTGCAACAACGTGCAGCGCCTCGGCGAAATCGGCAGCCCGCCGCAAATGACGCCCTCGTCGGACCCCACGGCGGACAAAAACTACCAGCCGATGTCGCTACCCATGCCGCATCACGAATCCGCCCCGGCCGAACCCAACGCGCTGTGGCGTACCGGTAGCCGCGCCTTCTTCAAGGACCAGCGCGCCGCCCAGATCGGCGATCTGATCACCGTTCTGGTCAATATCTCCGACACCGCCAATATGCAGAACCAAACCACCGCCAAGCGCGACGGCAGCGAGCAGATGGGAATACCGAACTTCTTCGGCGCCGAATCTCTGCTGCCGCGCGTGTTCACCAAGGCGATCGACCCGAAGAACCTGGTCAGCACCAGCAGCACCAATGCCGCCAATGGCAACGGCCAGATCAAGCGCAATGAGGTCGTTACCTTGCGGCTCGCTGGCGTCATCACCCAGGTCATGACCAACGGCAATCTCGTCGTCGCCGCCCGCCAGGAAGTCCGCGTCAACGGCGAACTACGCCAGCTCGCCGTCAGCGGCGTCATCCGCCCGCAGGATATCGCCAGCGACAATACCGTTGCGCATGACCGCATGGCCGAAGCCCGCATCGCCTATGGCGGCCGCGGCCAGCTCAGCGACGTGCAGTCGCCGCGCTACGGCCAGCAGGTCATGGATATGCTGCTGCCGTTCTGAAGATCGCGCATAAAAAAGACGGCGGGGCTGTGCCTCGTCGCCTGGCCTCCGGCGAAACGGGCCGGATCAGTCGTCCCTATGCACGCGTTCCATCCGCTCATGGCGCTCCTGCGCCTCGATCGACATGGTGGCGATCGGGCGGGCCTCCAGGCGTTTCAGCCCGATCGGCTCGCCGGTCTCCTCGCAATAGCCGTAGGAGCCGTTTTCGATCCGGACCAGCGCCTGATCGATCTTGGCGATCAGCTTGCGGGCGCGGTCCCGGGTGCGCAATTCCAGCGCCCGGTCGGTCTCGACGCTGGCGCGGTCGGTAATATCCGCCTCGAGAATCCCGCCCTCGGAGAGGCTGGCCAGGGTGCCATCCGCCTCGCGCAACAGGTCGGACCGCCACCGCAACAGTTTCTGGCGGACATATTCGGCCTGCACGGGACTCATGAATTCCTCGGCCTCCGACGGGCGGTAGTCGGGGGGCAGGGTTATCATCATCTTGCCGATCCTCCGCGCTTTGCACTGCCGCGCGTTCCGATTGGCGGGGCTTATAGCGATGCGCCCGGTCAATGCAAGCACCCGGCACAATGCGGCACGAATGGTCACCAATCCGACGCGGAATGACCTCCCCGCAACCCCGAACAGGCTGGAAAGGCCTAACTCCCGCCCAGCTGGCGCCGCGCCAGCTCCACTTTCGCGCGCAGCAGAATGGCCGCCATAACGCCCGAAAGCCGCGAATCCGCCGCCTCGGGCGCCGACTCGGCGAGCCTGATCAGCCGCGCCAGCGCCGCCTGATCCTCCCCGCCGGCGAGCAAGGCGCGTTGCAGCGCTGACAGGACTTCCATGATCTCCGCCCCATGCGCCGCCGCCGCCCGGTCCCGCGCGGCATCGCTGGGCATCTCCTGCAAGGACAGCATGCCGCCCAACGCGCCGACCCCGGCAGTGCCCGCAAGCGCCGCCGGCCCCTCAGCCACATGCGGCGCCTCGTCCAGGCTGAACCCACCACGCGTCGCCCTGCCACGCACGGAGGACACGGCGCGTGCCGCGCCAATTCCACTGACATCACCCATCCGACCCGGCTCCTTTTGCCGCCGCCCGGCCCTTCTGGCCCAGTACCCGGCAATCCGCGCCGGGTGCCTGGCCTCACAAACAGCGGAAATCCGCGCCGCAAGGCCTGGCACGCCGGTTGCGGAGCCACCACAGGACCGCATCAGGGCAAAAGCACCATGCGCGCCGAAAGGTTGACGGATTGGAAACACTCTTCCGCCAGGATGGCACCGTTATGGCCCCGCCTTCCGCATTCGCACCCCGCACTCTCACAGTATCGCGCAGCCGCATGACCCGCCTCCGTCCCATCCTGATCGCCCTGTTCGTCCTGCTCGCCACCCTGGCACCGCGGCACGCGGCCGCGCAGGTGCGCATCAAGGACATCGCCGATATGGAAGGCATCCGCGGCAACCATCTGGTCGGCTACGGACTGGTGGTCGGCCTGGCCGGCACTGGCGACAAGCTGGATTCCGCCGTCTTCACCCGCCAGTCGCTGATCGGCATGCTCGAACGGCTCGGCGTGAACACGCGCGACCAGGAATCCCGGCTCCAGACCAAGAATGTCGCCGCCGTGATGGTCACCGCCGACCTACCCGCCTTCGCGCGCAGCGGCAGCAAGATCGACATTTCCGTCTCGGCACTCGGCGATGCCACCAATCTCGCCGGCGGCACGCTGCTGGTCACCCCGCTGCTCGGCGCCGATGGCGAGGTCTATGCGGTGGCACAAGGCGCGCTCACCACCGGCGCGGTCGCAGCCCGCGGCGGCGGACAATCCGTGACACGCAACATCCCCACCACGGCGCGCGTCGCCAATGGCGCCAGTGTCGAGCGCGAGGTTCCCTATCAGCTCGCCAACCGCAACCAGATCAGGCTCGGCCTGCGCAATCCCGATTTCACCACCGCGCGGCGCATCGCCGATGCGGTGAACACGGCACTCGGCTCGCGCGTCGCACGCTCGGCCGACCCACGCACTGTGCTGCTCGATCTCAATGGCCGCGATGTGGTCGACACACTCACCAGCATCGAGAATCTGCGTATCCAGCCCGACAGCCCGGCCATTGTCGTGATCGATGAGAGCACAGGCACCATCGTCATGGGCGAGGCGGTGCGCGTCAGCACGGTCGCCATCGCCCAGGGAAATCTCACCATCCGCGTGACGGAAACGCAGAGCGTCAGCCAGCCAGGGCCGTTCTCCGGCGGCAGCACGGTGGTCACCAACAACACCAAGATCGACATCGATGACCAACGCGACAAGAAACTCGGCATCCTCCCGCAAGGCGTGTCGCTGAAGGATCTGGTCACCAATCTGAACGCGCTGGGTGTCGGGCCGCGCGACATGATCGCCATCCTGCAGTCCATCAAGGCCGCCGGCGCGTTGCAGGCCGATCTTCAGATCAGGTGAGGAGCGCACATTCATGGTGAAAATCTCAGCCACCACGGCGCCACCTGAAGCCGCCGCCAATCCGAAAGTTTGGAAAGCCGCGCAGGATTTCGAGGCCATGACGCTCGGCGCGCTGCTGCAACCGATGTTCGAGACGGTCGACACAACGAACAACCCCTTTGGCGGCGGCGGCGGCGAAGCAGCATTCCGGCCGATGCTGGTGCAGGAAATGGCGAAAGGCATGGCGCAGCGCGGCGGAATAGGCCTCGCAAATTCCATCTTCGCGCAACTCCTGCGCACGCAGGAAGAGGCCGGCGGACCGAATACGCATCTGCCACGCACCGATGGCGCTCTCGCCAAACCAATGCCAGCCGGCCCATCACCCACCATCCTTGGAAAGACAGGCAAATGACCGACCCGCTCGCATCGCTCATCACCATTCTGCGCGCCGAGAATGACGCGCTCGCCAACGCCGACCTCGCCGCCGCCGGCGCATTGCTCGCACACAAGCAGGCGGCGATCACCGCCGCGGAACCGTTGCTGCGCGCCGCCTCCACCAATCCCGTGCGCGCAGCGGCGATCCGCGACCTCGCCGAACTTGCCGTCACCAATCGCCGCCTGCTCGAAATCGCGATGGAGGCGCAAAAGGAAGTGCTCGCGATCCTGGCCCGCGCCGCGCGTCAGGATCGCGCATGCTCCAGCGCCAGCGCCTATGGCGCGCCGCGCAACTACGCCGCCACGCCACGCGGCCCGCAGTTGCGCAAAAGCGCCTTCGCGGTACATGCCAGCATCTGAGTGCACACACTCTTTATATATAGTGTGCGCATATCCATCGCGCGCGCGGCGCCCCGGTTGCCCGCGCCCGCGAATTCCGCCAAGGATGGCGCATGCACATCGCCCTGCTTGCTCCCGCCTCGCGTGGCGCGGCCCATGGCAATCTCGACTATGACAGACTGATCGTCGCCGCGCTGAACGCCACCGGCACTGATGCCGTGCTGCATGACATCGGCGGCGCGCATCCGCTCGCCGATCGCGCGGCACAGATCGCGGCGCGCGCCTGCGTCGAGACCCTGCCCGACACCGCCACCATCCTCATCGACGGCAACGCGCTGCCCGCCTTCCTGCCGCAAAGCGACGCACTCGCCGCACGCCGCGCCCACGTGCTCATCCATCGCCCGGTTTCCATCGAGCAAGGTCTGACCGGCGAGGATTCCGCCCGGCTGCGTGCCGCCGAAATCAGCCTGTGCCGCACACTCGGCCGCGTCATCGCCACAAGCACCGCCGCGCGCGACATCATCGCCGCCGAATCCGGCATCAACGCCGACTCCATCGCCGTCGTCACACCCGGCACCGATCCACTGCCGCGCGCACAAGGCTCGGGCGGCACGGGCTGCGCCATCCTCGCCGCAGGCGCGCTGATCCCGCGCAAGGGCCACGACGTCCTGTTGCGCGCGCTCGCACGTCTCTTCGATCTCGACTGGACTCTCACCATCCTCGGCGATGCCGCCGCCGATCCGGCGCATGCGCGCGACCTTGCAGAACTGGCCAAACAACTCGGCATCGCGCGCCAGGTGCGCTTCCTCGATCCCGCCGGCGCGCCCGCCAGCGCGGCCGAGTCCGCCTGGATAGGCGCCGATATATTCGCCCTCGCAAGCTGGTGGGATGGCTACGGCATCGATATCGCGCGCGCATTGCGCCGCGGCCTGCCGGTCGCGGCGACCAACGGCGGGGGCATCGGCGCACTGATCGCACCCGAGACCGGCGTTCTGGCCAAGCCTGGCGATTCCGATGCACTCTCCAAAGCAATGCGGCGCATGATCTTCGACCGCGCCTTGCGTACCGACATGTCGGACGCCGCCTTCACCGCCGGCGCCGCCTTGCCGGTCTGGCAAGGCCAGGCAAGCCTGCTCGCCGCCGCTCTCGCCTGACACGCACGCCCACACCGCATCTCCGGATCAGCCTATGAACCCGCGCCTCGCCGCTAACCTCCTCGCTCTGCTGCCGCAACGCCCGCGCATCATCGACCTGCAATCCGATGGCACTCTCTTCACCCACCTCGCGCCACGCATCGGCCGCAGCCAGGTCTGGACGCTGATCCACACCGAGGAAGAAGTGTTGGAGACCACACTCGAAGAAATCGCCGCCTGGGCGCACCGCCGCGGCCTCACCGTCACCGTGCCGGCCGCCGCCATGCTGATCCACGCACCGGGCGGCGCCTGGCGCATAGAGGGGCTCATGGCCGATCTGGAAGCGCCAGACCTCGTGGACTACCCAAAGCACGACGCCATGGTCTGTGCAGGCCTGCTGGACCGCGTGGACCGGCAATGGATCGAGATGCTCGCCGAGGTGCTCGACACACCACTGCTCGCTACCGCCCTGCCGCGCGGCGTGCCGGATTTCCTGCCGCGCGACCGACGCGATGGCGCGCTCGCAACCGCCTGGCGCCGCGCGGCGCATGACATGCTGTTCGGCGCCGCGCCACCGCACGATCCGGCCGCCACGCTACGCGCCAGCCTTGCCCCGCGCGGATGGACCACCCTGCGCGCACCGTCCGACGAAATTGTACCGCGTCATGCGCTCAACCGGCTGCGCGCGCTCATGGACGCGCAGCGCGACACCGCCGCCGCTCTCTGCCCCGGCCGCACGTCCACCTTTGAGTCCTGGCACAAACTCCGCCTGCGCCAGGCGCTGGCGGGGCGCCTGGCCGTGCAGGTCGGTCAGGAGGATGTGCTCGCTGTGCCACCTCGCCCACCCGCCAGCGCACAACGGAGCCGCTGAAACGCCGAGACGCTGAACAGATCGACGATGAATCCAACCCCAACAAAAAAGGGCACCCGAAGGTGCCCTTTTCCGTCTTCGTAGCGAGCTGGTATCAGCCCTCTTCGGTCGAGGTCACTTCCGGAGCCGGAGCGGCCTCGGCGGGAGCAACCTTCTTCGCGCGCGGCTTGTAAGCGCGCTTGGCAACCGGCGCCTTCGCAGCGGCGGCAGCCTTCTTCGGAGCAGCAGCCTTCTTGGCAGCCGGCTTCTTCGCAGCGGCCTTCTTCGGCGCGGCAGCCTTCTTGGCAACCGGCTTCTTGGCGGCAACCTTCTTCGTCGCGGCCTTCTTGGCAACCGGCTTCTTCGCAGCAACCTTCTTCGGCGCGGCCTTCTTCACGCCAGCCTTCTTCACAGCAGCCTTCTTGGCAGCCGGCTTCTTGGCAGCGGCCTTCTTCGGCGCGGCCTTCTTCACAGCTGCCTTCTTGGCAACCGGCTTCTTGGCAGCAGCCTTCTTCGGAGCAGCCTTCTTCGCAACGGCGGCCTTCTTGGCAGCCGGCTTCTTCGCAGCAGCCTTCTTCGGAGCAGCGGCCTTCTTCGCGGCAGGCTTCGCGGCCTTGCGGACGGCGGGCTTACGCGCCGTCTTGGTCGCACCGCGTGCGGTAGTCTTGCGGCCGCCTGCAGCCTTGCGGGTCGAAGCGCGGACGGCCAGCGCCTGAGCGCGCGGCTTGTCGTCAGTCGTGGTCTCGTCGGTCATTGCGTGTAACTCCTGGTTTTGGCGTTGATTGAGCGGAAGCCGAGTAAACGCGGAGAGCGCCGGCCCCGCCTCATCTCTCTGCGGCGCATGCGTGCGGGCGCGTCGAGCAGCAACTGCGGGCTGGTGACCGGATCGGAAGCCAGCGGAATATCCGCTCGCAAGAGCGCGGCCGGCACGGCATGCAACGGGATGCTGCGTCCCGCGCATCCGCCGACCACCGCTCCGAAAAGCCGCCGATCCATCGATCGTCCTTCCCTGTCGCACGCATTCTTGACGCTTCATCCGGCGCGTCGCGAATCGGACAACGCGTGCGTCTTCGGCTAAACAGCGCGTTGCCGCGTCGTGTCAACAGAAACAGTCACGCCGCGCACCATTTTTTTTCACTCCCGCAGGGGTTTTCCACAGGGAAATCGAAATTCGAACCGCCGTTCAATGCCGCTGCGCGCTGCCACACCAGTCGAGGCATTCTGAAATCTCCTGAAATAATCAAAAGAAAAGCCGCCATGGTTACCCATGGCGGCTTGCTCGTCACTTCCTGCCGCCGATAATCGGCGCCAAGAAATCAATGCTGAATTTTTTTAGCGCTGATCGATCGGCACGAACGTCAGATCTTCCGGGCCGACATAGTTTGCCGACGGGCGGATGATCTTGTTGTCGATCCGCTGCTCGATGATATGCGCACTCCAGCCGGAGGTACGCGAGATCACAAAGAGCGGCGTGAACATCGCCGTCGGCACGCCCATCATGTGGTAGCTCACCGCGCTGAACCAATCGAGGTTGGGGAACATCTTCTTGATTTCCCACATCACGCTCTCCAGCCGCTCGGCGATGTCGAACATCTTCGTCGACCCGGCATCCTTGGACAGCTCGTGCGCAACACCCTTGATGACCTTGTTGCGCGGATCGGACACCGTATAGACCGGATGGCCGAAGCCGATGACGACTTCCTTCTTCTCGACACGGGCGCGGATATCGGCTTCCGCCTCGTCCGGGTTCGCGTAGCGCTTCTGGATTTCGAACGCGACCTCGTTGGCGCCGCCATGCTTGGGCCCACGCAGCGCGCCGATGCCACCGGCGATCGCCGAGTACATATCCGAGCCCGTGCCCGCGATCACACGCGAGGTGAAGGTCGAGGCGTTGAACTCATGCTCGGCGTAGAGGATCAGCGAGGTGTGCATTGCGCGTACCCACAGATCCGGCGGCGTCTGCCCATGCAGCAGATGCAGGAAATGCCCGCCAATGCTGTCATCGTCGGTCTCGACCTCGATGCGGCGGCCATTGGTGGCGAAGTGATACCAGTAGAGCAGGATGGAACCGAGCGAGGCCATCAGCTTGTCGGCGATGTCCTTTGCACCGGCGAGATTATGGTCATCCTTCTCAGGCACCACGCAGCCCATCGCGGAGACGCCCGTGCGCATCACATCCATCGGATGCGATGCAGCCGGCAGCGCTTCCAGCACCGCCTTCACGCTGGCGGGGATGCCACGCAGCGCCTTCAGCTTGGTTTTGTAGGCGGCCAGCTCGGCGCGGTTCGGCAGCGTGCCGTGCACCAGCAAATGGGCGATTTCCTCGAACTCGCAAGCCTCGGCGACATCGAGAATGTCATAGCCGCGATAATGCAGGTCATTGCCGGTGCGCCCGACAGTGCAGAGCGCCGTGTTGCCGGCGAGCACGCCGGACAGGGCGACGGATTTCTTCGGCTTCGGGCCGGTGGGGGCAGCAGTCTCGCTCATATTGTCTCTCCTAGATACCTGGCCGAGGTTCTAGCCCGTCGGCTTGCTTCCGCCCATTGGGAGGGCGGGCGCCCTCAACCGGGCCGGTTGGTCGAAACCTGATGGTCTGTGTCGTCGGATGGCCGCAGGGCCGTTCCTGAAACGCGTGGCGGGGCACCACACGGATGCCCCGCCACCATCTCGCACCGGATCAGAAGATGCCGGGCTTGCTCTCCAGCAGCGTGCCGGCCGGAACCGCCACGTTCAGCGCGCCAAGCTCGCCGGCGCCCAGCTTGCCCAGGTTCTGCACCGCATCGAGGAAGCGGTTGGATTCACGGGCGGAAATGATCCCGTCCGTCATCTGCAGGAACTTGCGGATGTAGTTCTCACGCACCCACGGGGTCGCGCCCAGCGGATGCGCATTCGCCACGGCCATTTCCTCGATGATACGCTGGCCGTTCTTCAGGATGACTTCAACGCGGCCGCCGAAGGCCTTGTCGTTGATGTCCAGCGAGTGGTAGCGGCGCGTCCACTCCGGGTCTTCCTTGGTCTCGATCTTGTGCCACAGCTCGACAGTGTCCTTACGGCCAGCACGCTTGGGCGCGTAGCTGTCCACATGGTTCCACGTGCCGTCCTGCAGAGCGACGGCGAAGATGTACATGATCGAATGATCGAGCGTCTCGCGGCTCGCCTTCGGGTCCATCTTCTGCGGATCATTCGCACCGGTGCCGATCACGTAATGCGTGTGATGGCTGGTGTGGATGATGATCTTCTCCACGGCAGCGGTATCGGGGATCTGCTCGCGCAGCTTGAACGCCAGATCGATCAGAGCCTGCGACTGGTACTCAGCGCTGTGCTCCTTCGTGTAGGTGTCCATGATGGCGCGCTTGGCCTCGCCCGGCGCCGGCAGCGGCACCTGGTAATGCGCATCCGGACCATCGAGCAGCCACGCAATCACCGAATCCTCGCCTTCATAGATCGGGCTCGGAGCGCCTTCGCCACGCATCACGCGATCGACGGCCTCGACGGCAAGCTTGCCGGCATGCGCCGGAGCATAGGCCTTCCAGGAGCTGATCTCGCCCTTGCGGGACTGGCGCGTCGTGAAGGAGACGTGAACCGCCTGCTGCACCGCCTGATAGACAACTTCCTGCTTCAGCCCGAGCAGCGTGCCGATACCGGCGGCCTGGGCGGGGCAGAGATGGGCAATATGATCGATCTTGTGCTTGTGCAGGCAGATCGCCTTCACGAGGTCGACATGGATTTCATAGCCCGTGGCGATGCCGCGGATCAGATCCTTGCCCGACTTGCCCATGGTCTGCGCGACCGCGAGGATCGGCGGAATATTGTCGCCCGGATGCGAATAGTCAGCGGCCAGGAAGGTGTCGTGCATGTCGAGCTCGCGGACGGCGGTGCCATTCGCCCAAGCCGCATATTCGGGGCTCACCGTCTTCGCGGCCGGCAGGCCGAACAGTGTCGCGCCACCCTTCTTCGCATGACCGAGCGCCATGCCACGCGCGGAGACGATCGGGCGACGGTTGATGGAGGCAATGGCCACCGACGCATTGTCGATGATGCGATTGATGATCATTTCGGCGACGTCCTTCTGGACGGCGACCTTGTCCACGGCGACGCCGGCGATCTTCCACGCCAGTTGGTCTTCGCGCTTGAGCGGAACCTTCGAGGGGTACACCCTCACATCATGCAATTGCATGCACATCCTCCGGAATGAGCGGTGCGCCGAACCAGGTCCCCGACACCGGAGGTGGTGACGGCGCGTGAGAGAGAGCCGACATCGCATGCCGCACAGATATTGCGAATGCGCGGCGGGGCTGCTGCCGGCGCCCTTCGTATAGTTCTGCTGCCCCGCCCGCAAGGCTGAGACACGTCGAAAATCGGCTTGTCTGATCGGCATTCATCGGTTGTCAATCGTCATGGAGCAAGTTTGGCTGCAGGAGCAGGACCGATCTCCAACCCCGCGCAAGCACGCTGCCCACCCAGGCTGAAAAATCCCGCAATGCCAACACACAAAGGATACTGCTGCGATGAGCAGTTCCTCGATCAGCGCAAGTCAGGCCCCGCAGGTCAGCGCCGCCGCCCCGGCGCGTCCACGCGCAACGGACGCCAATGGCGACAATGACGGCACACACGCCGCGCCCCTCCACGCACCGCCCCGCCCCTGGGGGGGCAGAGGCCACCCAAGCATGCCTCGCAACGCTGGGGTGCGACGGTCCGCCAAACCGTGTAAGAGACCGCCATGGGCTTGATCCGGACGGCGTTCGGTCCAAGTTTTATGTTGCAATGCGGCAGAGATGCGCGCCTAGCTAGTTGGCGCCAAACGGCGCGGTCGCGCGCGTTTCTGCCGGGCTTTGCCTGCCCGGTTCTTAGACACGAAGGATCGCTACCCTGTCCGACCATCAGCCTATCCGCTGGGAATCGAACCGTTCGGAACCAGCACCGTCCTGGCCAGTCCCCAAGCTGATGACCGCGCTCCTGCGCGGCCTCGCGGGCCGCTGCCCCGGCTGCGGCGAGACCAAATTGTTCGGCCGCTTCCTCAAGGTCGTGCCGGAATGTAGCCATTGCGGCGCCCCGGTCGGTGAGGCGCGCGCCGATGACGCGCCGCCCTATTTCACCATTGTCGCGGTCGGCCACATCGTCGTCCCGCTCATGCTGTTTTCTGAAAAGACTTTCTCGCCCGATCTCTGGATCCAGACCGCCATCTTCGTGCCGATGACGCTGATCCTGGCACTGCTCTTCCTGCAGCCGATCAAGGGCGCCACGATCGGCGCCATGCTGAAGCTGAACATGCTGAAGATGGACGTGGGATGACTGCCCTGGCTAGCGCCAACGCGACCCCCGAGATCGCCAAGCCGGACGCCTCACCCACCGAGGCGCCCGAGACAGCGTCCGAGCCCACGCGCGATTCCAGCCAGGATTTCCTCCTGCGCGTCGTGCTCGAAGGCGAGCCTCTGACGCTGCGCCAGACGCCGCTGCTCGAAGCCGACCGCGCCCAGGCCGTCGCCGATCTCCAGCACGAGAACTCCTTCGCCCCGATCGGCCTGCCCAATACCAGCACCGGCCCGTTCATCCTGCATCTCTCGATCCAGCAGGGCCGCCTGGTCTTCGACGTGCGCGACCGCGAGGATGCGCCGCTCTCCATCCTGGCGCTGGCCCTCGGCCCGTTCCGTGGCCTCATCAAGGACTATCAGCTTCTCGTCGACAGCCATGCCAAGGCCGTCGAGGAAGGCCGCGAAGCCCGCATCCAGGCCATCGACATGGGCCGCCGCGGGCTGCACAACGAAGGCGCCGATCTGATGATGCTGCGCCTCGGCCGCAAGGTCGAAATCGATCATGAAACAGCAAGGCGCTTGTTCACCTTGCTCTGCGTGCTGCATCAACGGATTTAGCAGCACTGCCCCGGCCCAACCGCCGGTCCCACAAGCCCAGACGGAACGCGACGCATGAAGATCGAAGGCACTCCCTACCGCAGCGTATGGGTGAACCGGGATGACAACTGGTCGGTGCATATTTTCGACCAGACCAGGCTGCCCTGGACGGTCGATATCCTGCGCCTCACCGAACCCTCCGAAGTGGCCCAGGCCATCAAGTCGATGCAGGTGCGCGGCGCCCCATTGATCGGCGCCGTCGCCGCCTACGGCCTCTGCCTGGCCCTGCGCCAGGATGCCCGCACCGAATCCATGGAGCGCGAGGCCGCCATCCTCGCCGACACCCGCCCAACCGCCATCAATCTGCGCTGGGCCATCGCGCGCATGCTCACCGTCCTGCGCAACACCGCACCGGCCGAACGCGTCCGCGCCGCCTATGCCGAAGCCGCCGCCATCGCCGATGAGGATGTCGCCCAGAACGAAGCCATCGGCCGCCATGGCCTGGCGATCATCCAGGACATCGCCGCGAAAAAGCCGGGCCGTCCCGTCAATCTGCTCACCCATTGCAATGCCGGCTGGATCGCCACGGTCGACTGGGGCACCGCACTCGCACCGATCTACATGGCGCATGATCTCGGCATCGCCGTCCACGTCTGGGTCGACGAAACCCGCCCGCGCAACCAGGGCGCCGCACTCACTGCCTGGGAGCTCGGCATGCATGGCGTCAAGCACACCGTCATCGCCGATAATGCCGGCGGCCATCTGATGCAGCATGGCGAGGTCGACATGGTCATCGTCGGCACCGACCGCGTCACCCGCCAGGGCGATGTCTGCAACAAGATCGGCACCTATCTGAAGGCACTCGCCGCGCACGACAATAACCTGCCCTTCTATGTCGGTCTGCCCTCCTCCACGATCGACTGGAACGTCCGCGACGGCATCCGCGAAATCCCCATCGAGGAACGTCCCGCCACAGAACTCACCACCGTCACCGGCCGCGCGCTCGATGGCAGCATCGCCACGATCCGCGTCGTCCCCACCGCCTCGCCTGCTGCCAACCCCGCCTTCGACGTCACCCCCGCACGCCTGGTCACCGGCCTGATCACTGAACGCGGCATCTGTGCCGCCAGCGAAGCCGGCCTGACGGAACTTTTCCCCGAGCATGCGTAAACCCTGGTTCCACCGCCCGGAACAAGGCCGCCTCGCCGCACTCCTGCCCGCCTGTACGCTCCTCGCCTGCACCTTGGCTGCCTGCACCGTCCCACCGGACGCGCATGTGCCGGAATTCGCCCGCAAACAATACGAACCCTTCTCCCGTGATGCCGTCGTCTCAATCGCCCTCGCGGAATGGCGCGCCTTCGGCGCCCGCTTCGACGATGAAGAGGAAGATGCGCCCATCCCATCCAACAAACCCGAGCGCGACCCCGGTCTCTGGCAGCGCGTCGGCCTCTACTGGTGGCTCGGCCTCAATGCCAACACTCCCGAATCCCGCTGGACCGGAAAGCATGATTCCAATGGCGCCCCCTTCCCGCCGGACCGCGACGCCACCTATGCCTGGTCCGCCGCCTTCATCTCCTATGTGATGCGCATGTCTGGCGCCGGCCCCGTCTTCCCCTATGCCGCCGCCCATGCCGACTACATCAACGCGGCGAAATCCGGGAACGCGCTGCTGCACGCCGAGCGCCCCACCACCTACGCCCCGCGCGAAGGCGACCTCATCTGCGCCGGCCGCGCCAGCGCCCGCGCCATCACTTTCGATGCTCTTCCCGCACCGCGCTTTCCATCCCATTGCGACATCGTCACCCACGCCACGCCAACATTGCTCACCGTCATCGGCGGCAATGTCGCGGACGCCGTCACCGCACGGCAAATCCCGATCGACGCCAACGGATTGCTCGCAGACCCACGCCACGCCTGGTTCGTCATCCTCCGCCTCACCGACCGGCCCGCGTCGTAATGGGCCGCCCCGGCAACAGGCAGGACCGCCATCGGCGCGAGACCGCATCACTCGACACCTCGATTCTGCTCGATTCTGCCAGCAAACTTCCAGACTCCGCGAGCGCCGAAGCCGCCTACGCCGCCGCTATCCCACACGCCCATCGCCGCGCCCATGCGCAATTCTTCACCCCGCCCGCCATCGCGGTCCTGATGGCCGATTGGGCACTGGCGAACCATCCGAGCAGCCTGCTCGACCCCGCAATCGGCCTCGGCGCACTCACCCGCGCTGCCCGTGCCCGTGCACCGCACATTGCCATCACCGCCTTCGAGAAAGACCCCGTCATTCTCGCCGCCTATCGCGCCACGCAGGCCGCACAAACCGAGCGCATCATCGCAGCCGACTTTCTCACCACCGACCTGCCCACACACTTCGACGCCGTGCTGATGAACCCGCCCTATCTCCGCCATCACGACATGGCATACGGCCCCGGCATCTTCGCCGATTTCTCCGCCCGCCACGGCGTCACTATCTCGCGCCTCTCCAACGCCTATGTGCTCTTCACGCTGAAAGCCGCCGCCGCCCTCGCGCCGGGCGGACGCGCCGCCATCATCATTCCCGCCGAATGGATGAACGCCAATTTCGGCACCGCGCTGAAGCACTTCCTCATCGACAATGGTTTGCTGCGCGAGCTTGTCCTGTTCTCCCAGAGCGCCGACATCTTCGGTGACGCACTCACCACCGCCTGCCTGCTCTTCCTCGAAAACCCCGCCGGCACGCATCCCACCACCATCCGCGCCTGGCACCTCGACGCCACCAGCGACGCCCCATCCAGCCTTGCCAACCTGGCCCGCATCGCCCGCCCCGCCAGCTTCGCGCCCGCAGCTTTGCGTGACGCCAGCAAATGGGAATTCCTCATCCGCGAGGGTCCCCGCACCATCCCGCCAGGCTTCGTGACGCTGCGCCATCTCGCCACCACCAAACGCGGCATCGCCACCGGCGCCAACAGCTTCTTCCACCTCACCCCGTCCCGCGCCCGCGCACTCAACCTGCCCGGGAGCGCCCTGCTCCCCTGCATCGGCCGCGCCGCGGATGTCGCCTACACCACCTTCACCGACGCCGATCTCACCAGCCTGCACCAGCGCGACCGCCCGACACTCCTGCTCTCCATCGGCAAAACCGTCATCGGCAAAACCTTGGGCCCCGCCGAGCAAGCCTACATCGCCACCGCCGAAGCATCCGGCCTGCACCGCCGCTACCTGCTCGCCGCGCGCAGCCCCTGGTTCGCCATGGAAACCCGCACCCCAGCCCCCATCTGGGCGGCCGTCTTCGGGCGCACCGGCCTGCGCTTCATCCACAACCGCACCCGCGCGCTCAGCCTGACGACATTCCACGCCATCTACCCGCACAACATTGCTGAAGATTTCGCCGCCGCCCTGACGCTCTGCCTCAACGCCCCGGGCATCCAGTCCGCGGCCCGCGCGCAAAGCCGTGTCTACGGTGGCGGATTGCTCAAATTCGAACCGCGTGACCTGCTCGACATCGCCGTCCCCGATCTCGCAGCAGTCTCGCAAACAACTCTCGCCGCACTCGCCGCCGAACACGCCCGCATCACCGCGTCCCACCGCGCCGGCGCAAAAAACACCGCCGCACTCTGGCAAAACGCCGAAGACCTCATCAGCGAAGCCGCACGGGAAGCGACCCAAGCGGCTTAGGGTGGCAACTACCCCACCGCCACCGTCTCAAACGCCACCGGCAAACTCACCGCCAGCACCTCAAAATCATCCGAATGTCCCAGCACCTGGTGCCTGATCCCGCGTGCCTGCAACCACCCGCTGCCCTCTCGGAACGTGACTTCCCCCTGCCCTTCAAAGCGCATCACCTGCCACCCTTTGAGCACATAGAAATATTGAAAATCCGGCAGATGATAATGCTCGCCCGGCTCCTCCGCCGGATTGAACGGCGCGCTCACCCGCGTGAGATAGATATTCACCGCCCCGCCCGTCGCCTCCGCGACGCCCAAATCCCGCATTTGCAAATGCGGCCGGAACCGATGCGCCGCATACTCCGACTCCGCAGCATGACTGATCACCAGCCTCTGCGGAATCTTCGTTTCTGAGTCTTCGCTCATTCCAACCCTCCCAATACTTGCCTCGGCCCCTATGACATCGTCATCCCGCTATCCACTGGCAACGTATGCCCCGTCATCATGCGTGATTCATCGGAGGCCAGATACAGCGCCGCATACGCAATATCCTCCGGCTCCAGAAACCCGAGCAGATGTCGCGCACTCAGCGCCGCCGGAATCGCCCCGGCATCGAGCCGGGCCGCAATCCGCTCCGTCCGCGTCACGCCAGGCGCAATCGCATTCACCCGCACACGATGCGGCGCATATTCCACCGCCATCGCCCGCGTCATCGCGACAATCGCGCCTTTCGCCGCCGTGTAACTCACCTGCGAGGGCGCCGGCTTGCCCATCAGCGCGACCATCGACGCCGTATTGATCACCGACCCGCCACCCGCCTTGATGATCTCCGGAATCCCAAACCGGCAGCCCAGAAACGTCCCGAACAGATCGCGCCGCAGCGAGTCCCAGAACACCTCGACCGGCACATCCGTCACCGCCCCATCGCGCGGATTGGTCCCACCGACATTATTATACAGTGTCGTGAGCTTCCCGAAGGCCGCAACAGTCGCGCCCACCGCCGCCCGCACGCTCTCTTCCTCGCCAACATCGGTGCGCACAAAAATCGCCTGCCCACCCGCGTCCTCAATCGCGCGCACCGTCGCCCGGCCGCTCTCCTCGTTGAACTCCGCAACCGCGACCTGCGCGCCCTCCGCGGCAAACAACAGCGCCGCACGCCGTCCAATCCCCGCGCCAGCACCGGTGATCAGCGCGACTTTTCCGCCGAGACGAGGCATGAACAATTTCCCCCATAGCGTCGCGTCCGCGCGCGACGTGAACAGATGCTAGCCAGCCACCCCAATCTTGATGATCACCGCATGACCGTTGAGATTATGCAGAATGACGCCATCGGCGAGCCCATCGCGCAACTCATTGACGGCCAGAGTCACCCCCTCGCACGTGCTGAAACCATAATCATCGAACACCACAATCCCGCCGACAACAAGGCGATCCCAGATGAACGCAAAGCACTCCTTCGCTGTGCGATAAACATCAACATCGATATGCGCAAAGCAGAACCTATTACCCACCAGATGCCAACCGGTCTCGTCCGGAAAAACCCCCTGGGCAATGGTGCAATTCTTGATCTGCTGCTTCCTCAAAAAGGCCACAAAGAACCCCAAACTCGTGTCCGCATGTTCGCCGCCAGAATAATGCGGGTCCACGGCGTCCGCCTTGACGACGCCTTCAAACGTGTCGCAGGCATACAAACGCTTGCCCGCAGCCGCCGCCCGCGACGCCAACAGAATCGCCGTCCCGCCGCGCCAGACCCCGACCTCGATCACGTCCCCGGAAAGCCGGCAGGCCTGGCCAGCAAGATCCCACAGCTCATAGGCGCGATAATTATCGACCAGCGTGTAGTCCTTGATCGTCGTCCACATAGACTTGAACGCCGCATCGCTCCGCCAGGGAGCATAACTGGCAAAAGGCAGAATCACCTCATGTTCAATACCCGGCGTCTGGCCGAGCAGCCCCATGCCACGCAGCCGCGGCAGCGTGGCATATAACTGCCGCAGAGCATCTAATGGCATTCGTTCAGGCCTCCCATCGGCAATCCCCCCCAGCCACGCGCACCTCGACGCGCACCCAACCCAGGCCCCAAAGGAGGGTATTTCAATGCCGAATGATAACCACCGATGCAGATTTTTCGCAAACGCCGGACATCGTCCGATACCAGATCAGGCGCCGCCGGCTGAACCACAGCACCAACACCCGCCAATAAATGCAGAAATCAACCCTGCGCAGCACCTGGCGTGCAGGCGACCGCCATGGCAGGCCGATACACCGATTTCCGTTGATGCCAGCGCCGGCGTCGGCGCTGGTGATGATTCAATCCAACGCGTTTTCGATCAAAACACTCAGCAAATCGAGAGCAACACCCGATCATTTTGGTCCGCGACGCGGTCCAAAATGACGGGCTAAGTTGCTCTAGCAGGCTGCGGAAATTCATCACTTGTGGTCGGATAGCTTCTGTATCTGGCTGACCATTTGTGTGGTTCGCGGT
>CANJOG010000002.1 GCA_947475475.1 Acetobacteraceae bacterium | reverse complement strand
TTCCAGCACGGTCAAGGACGATGGCAGCCGCGCCCCTTCCCGCACCAGCGACAATCCGCTCCGCGCAATGATATCGGGCCGCGACCCGCTCAGCACCGCGCCGCCCATGCGTACCACGCCCGTCACCTTCGGATGCAGCCCGGCAATGGCGCGCAACAAGGTCGTCTTGCCGGCGCCATTGCGGCCCAGCACGCCGGCCACCTGCCCCTCCGGCACGGCCAGCGAGACATCCCACAGCGCCTGCGCCTGGCCATACCAGGCCGACACGCCGGCAACTTCCAGCGCGTTCACGCCACCACCTCGGCAAAGCCCGTTTGCGGCGCATAGGACAAATACCGCGCCAGCCTGTCCGGCAGAGGCTGGTCCAGCGGCGCCGTGCAGACCACAGCCCCTTCTTCCAGCAACACCAGAGCATCGCAGAACCGCAGCATGAACGGCACGTTATGCTCGACCACAAGCACGGTGATGCCAATCCCCTGCAACCGCCGGAGCAGCAGACCGAGTGCCACACGCTCCTCATCATTCAGCCCGGCCGCCGGCTCATCGAGCAGTAACAGATGCGGCGACGACGCAATCGCGCGCCCAACTTCGACAACCCGCTTGAGCCCTAGCGGCAATTTCGCCACCGGCATGTGCCGCGCCTGCTCCGGCAGGCCGACCATGGCAAACACCTCCTCCGCCCGCGCCCGCCGCGCCCGCTCACGCCGCCGCACCCATGGCGCACGCAAAATGCTGCCCAGAATCGCCCGCTTCTCAAACGCGACCAGGCCAATCTCGATATTTTCGATGGCGGTGAATTCGTCGACCAGTTGCGGCACCTGGAAACTGCGCTGCACCCCGGCGCGCGCAATACGATGCGGCACCATGCCAGCGATATTCACCCCGCCAATTTCCACCACGCCAGTATCGGGCCGCAAAAATCCCGACACCACATTGAGGAAAGTCGACTTTCCCGACCCGTTCGGCCCGACAAGCCCGATCACCGCGCCACGCGGCACATCGAGCGAAACATCGCTCAGCGCCCGGTTGCCGCCAAAGCTGATGCCGACGCCACGCGCCTTCAGCACCACGCCGTCGCCACCCGAGAGAGCCCGCACGACAGGCGCACCGCCGATGGCCAGATGTTCCGGTACCACGACGCCGGCTTTCCCGCCCCGCCGTCCGGCAAACACGCCGATAATGCCGTCAGGAAACAGCAGCGAGCAGACCAGCAGCCCGACGCCCACGCCAATCGCGTTATACGGGCTGAACGGTCCCACCCAGAAACTCAGGATGAGCAACAGCCCCATCCCGACCACCGGCCCATAGCGCGTGCCCGTCCCGCCCAGCACCAACCCGCCAAGAAACATCAGCATAAGCCCGATGCCGTAATCATCCGCGCCGACAAACCGGCTCGAATAGGCCAGCACCACGCCACCCAGTGCCGCCGGAATGGAGGACAGCACATACACAACCAGGCGCGTCTCCGCGAGATTGATACCCGCCGCCTCCGCCGCATGCCGCGCATCGCGCAGCGCGCGCATCCGGTGCCCCCAGCCGGACCGCACAAACCCGTCCACCGCCAGCCACATCAGCACGAAGCAGATCAGCGCGAATTCCAGATACATCCAGGGCTTCACACGCTCGCCGAGAAACACCACGCCGCGGATGCCGGTCAGCCCGTTCTCCCCGCCCGTCCAGTCCTCGAACAACACCACCACCGGGCGCAGCACCAGCACGGCGAACATCGTGATGAGCGAATAATACCAGCCGCGCACGCGCAATCCGGGCGACATGATCACCACGCCAACCACGGTGCCCGCTACCACGCCGGCCGGCAGCGTCGCCCAGAATGGCCATCCCGCCAGCGCGCTCAGCAATCCCGCGCAATAGGCCGCCGCCGCCATGATTACCGGATGGCCGAGCACGAATTCGCCTGCATAGCCCATGGCGAGATTGAGCCCGAGTGCAGCCATCAAATAGGCCAACACCACAATATAGCGTGACATCGCAAATGAGGTCGTCGCCCATAGCGGCACCGTCGCGAGAAAGGCGATGAAGACCAGCGCGGCAACGATGCCAAAATGGCGGGACGAGAAAATCCTCACCTCAGATTTCCCGCAGCCGCGAGGAGCCGAACAACCCGGCCGTGCCCAGCAGCCCCGATGGCCGCACCAGCAACACACCGACCGTGACAACAAACAATATCGGCAGCGTCAGTGTCGGCCCGGCCAGCACCGGCGCCAGGCCGGCGATCAGGCCGGAAATCATCCCGCCCAACAGCGCGCCGCCAAAACTGCCGAAACCACCAATCGCCATGCCGGCAAAGCCGAGAAACGCCAGTTCCTGCGCGGTAAAGGCCGATGCCTGAATCACCGGCGCAATCAGAAATCCCGCCAGACCCGACAGCGCCCCGGCAATCAGGAATGAGCCAAGAATGATCTTGCGCACATCAATGCCCAGCAGCATCGCGCCTTCCGGATCTTCCAGCGTGCTGCGGAACATATGTCCCATCGCCGTGCGCCGCAGCACCCGGTCGATCACCAGCGTGATCAGCAACCCGGCGCCAATCATCGCCAGATAGATCGGCCGCACCGGTATGCCCGCAACATGCAGCGGATTGTCCGAGATAAATGACGGCACGCGCCAGGATTCCGACCCAAAGATCAGCGCCACTGCCGCATTTACCGCTGTGCCGAGACCCAATGTCGTCAGCACCGTCGTATGCGCAAACGCCTTCGACCGCCCCATCGCCGGCCAGACCGCAATCGCATGCGTCAGCAACCCGCCCAGCACGCCGATCGCCATGATTGCCGAGACCGTCGCCAACGGCGTCCAGCCCATGCGCACACCGAGCACGAAAGACAGCACCGTGCCGGCCATGACGACCGTTCCCTGGGCAAAATTGAACACGCCGCTCGATGCCAGCACGAGCGTCAGGCTCAGCGCGATCAACAGATAGATGCTGCCCAATGCCAGGCCGCTAATCAGCCCCAGCATCAGCGCGGTGATTGTCATGCGGCTGCTTCCCGGTGGTGTTTCCTTGCCGCCAGCATAGGCCCATCCAAGGCCAGAGCGTCAACCCGCGCCGCTTAGCCCGCGTTCAGCACATTGACCGGCGTGCCATCCAGCCAGGCCACAATGTCCTCCACCACGCCGGCATAGAAACTCGCATATTGCTCCGGCGTGACGTAGCCGACATGCGGCGTCAGCACGACATTCTCCATCCGCCGCAATTCATGATCGCGCGGCAGCGGCTCCACATCGAACACATCGAGCCCGGCGCCGGCAATCCGTCGCTCCCGCAAAGCCGTCACCAGTGCGGCCTCGTCAACCAGCCGCGACCGCGCCGTATTGATGAAAATCGCACTGGACTTCATCAGCCCGATCTCGCGCGCGCCGACAATTCCCCGCGTCCGCGCCGACAGCATCAGATTCACACTGACTACATCTGATTCAGCAAACAGCCTGTCCTTTTCGACAAACTCCGCGCCACCCGCGCGTGCCCGCTCGTCCGTCATATTCGGACTCCAGGCCAGCACGCGCATGCCAAACGCATTGGCATATCCCGCCACCGCGCCGCCGATACGCCCCAGCCCGACAATGCCCATCGTCTTGCCGCGCAGCAGAATACCAAACCGATGCTGCCACCCCCCGGCCCGAATCGCCGCATGTTCCTGCGGCACCCAGCGCGCGGCGGCCAGCACCAGCGCCCAGGTCAGCTCCGGCGTGGAATACTGATCGAGCGGCCCATAGCCGGTCGTCCCGCACACCAGCACCCCATGCTCGCGCGCCGCAGCAAAATCCAGATTCGCCGCAAACGGACCGGTCAACACCAGCAGCTTCAGCTTCGGCAGACGCGCAAACAGCGCACGCGGAAAATCCTGCCGCTCGCGCATCGTCACCACAATCTCGAAATCCGCCAGCGCCGCCGCCGCCGCATCCAGATCGTCCAGATGCGCGGAGAAACTGGTCACCGCCGCCCGCCCGTCCAGCCCCGACCAGTCAGCGACGCTCCGCGCCACATTCTGGTAGTCATCCAGGATCGCCACTTTGAGCATGTTGTCCCCCTCAACCCCGGCGTCGCATCGCGCCGATGGTTATCTTTTCTAACTGATTTTCACTTCCCGGCCGGCTGGTCGAATATCCCGAACATGCCGCGCAGGAAACCCGGCGTCAGCGCCGCCAGCGGGTTCACCCCCACTTTCGGATCATCCGTCTTGCCCCGCATCGAATAGGTCGCCGCAAACAGCCCGCCACCCTGCTCCGGGCTGAACAGCCGGCCGATCAGTGGAATATTGCCCAACAGCGTGTTGAAGAAATAGGCCGGCACCACCGTGCCCTGCAGATCGATTTCGTCCTTGTCCAGATCAACCCGCCCCTTGGCCGTCAGCCCCAGCGACGGGCTGAAAGCGCGCGCATCCTCCAGCACCAGCAAATCCGACGTGTAGCTGAACGGCGCCACCAGCTGGGTAAAGCTGAGCCCCGATCCCTGGGCCAGTTCCAGCACGCCATATAGCGTCATCGCCTTGAGCAATTGCGCCAAAGCCGGCGCATTGCGCACCCGGAACTCCTCGATCCGCGCCGTGCCAGTCAGGGGCCGGTCCGGCTTGGTGTCATCATAGCGCCCGGTCAGGTTCAGCCGCCCGCCCTGCATGCTCTCGATCACGCCCAGCGCATTGAGCAGCACCCCCGCATCCTGCGACGTGGCACTCACCTGGCGCACGCCCCCTTGGGTCACGATATCGAACCGCGCCTGCTCGCGCCCGCCGGTGGCGAAATGCGCCTCGCGCATCACCAGCCCGTCGCTGGTCACCAACGCCGTCACCGGCCCCAGCGGCCGCCCATGCGCCAGCAAAGCCTTCTCGAACCGTGCCTCCAGCGTCCAGGGATCGCCTTTCACCTCCGGCTGCTTCGGCTTGGACGGCCCGCTCGGGGTCAGTTTTTCCGTCAGATCGATCTGTGCGCCCGAGAGCACCACGCGCCAGGGATCGCCCGGACGTGCCGGAAAGCGGACCTCCCCCTGCAAGGAATTCTTCCCCAGCACGGCGCGGGCTATCCGCAGCACGCTGAGCTTGCCGGCGGCAAATTCCGCCCGGCCGGCCATCTGCGCGCCTGGCCCCTCCAGCTTGATATCCTCAATGCCGACAATCCGCTCGCGGTCGATCACCATCCGCGCATCGAGTACGGATGCAATGCCCGCCTTCTTGGCCCAGTCCAGCGGCTCAACCTTCAGCGTGGCGTCCAGCAGATCGGCCCGCACCGTCAGCTCCGCCCGCCCATCCCGGCGCTTGGTATAGCCAGCCCGCAGTCCGGCCGTGCCGGTCACCAGATCGCCAACCGGCAATCCGGCGCTCTCCAACGCGCGCTCATCCGCCCTGCCGGTCAGGCTGGCGCGCTCGATCACCTGGGAGGCCGCACCCGCGCCAAAATCCATCGCATAGGTCAGATCGGCCGGAATGCCCGCCACCCGCGCCTTACCAGCCACTTTCAGGCCGTTATTATCGACCGAGAGGCTCACCGCCCCCTGGTCCAGGTCACGTCCGGCGATCAATCCCGGCAGCGACAAGCCGCTCAGCACGGACTGCGCCTCGATGGCGATCTGGTCCATCGTGACCTTGTCCTCCAGCGGTAGCTTGACGGTCAGCGTGGTCTCCGTCGTACCGCCCGGATTGGCGACCGGCAGCGGCCGGCGCTCCAGCAATTTCAGCCGCGGATGCTTAATCAGCGTCACCGCCTCAGCCACCGGCCCGGCCAGCTTCACAGAAATGGCGGCGACCTGCGTCGTCGTCGCCAGGCCGCTGATGACCAGCCTGCTCTCCCGCGCAATCAGCGCACCAAGCTTTCCGCCCGTCGTCTCGATCGTGAGCTGGTCCGGATTGTCCAGCGTCAGCACACCCTGCACCCGCTCCACCGGCGGCATTGGCCGTAGCCAGTGGAGTGTCATCTCCTGTGCCTCCATCCGTCCGGTCATCCCGGCGACAGTGACATTTTCGGGATTGGCCAGGGGCGCTTCGAGTTTAAGATGGACGCTAGCATCACGCACGGTGCCGGCGGTTATATTCCCGGTCACCCAGTTCCGCGCGCCGCCCGCCATGCCGCTCGGCCAAAGTGCTGCTAGATCGGCGAAATTTACCTGATCGAGCAGCAGCGCCAGATCAGCGCGATAGCCACCGGCCTCCTGTTCCAGCACGCCGCTGGCGGCGAGCCGGCTCGGCATGCTCGCCCCCGGCAGGATCAGTTCGGCAGACGGGATGGCAATCCGGCTGCCCTGGCCTTCCAGCCGCAGATTGGCCGAGGAGAGCGGCATCTCGCCTGTCGCGAGGATGAGTTTGCCGCCACCGAGACTGGCATCCGCCGTCCAGCCGAGCGGCACAAAGCCGCTATCCAGGCGGATTTCGCCACTCAGCAGCACCGGCGCATCCACCGCCTTCAGCGGCGCCAGCGATGGCGCCATGCCAGCCAGATCGGCCGGTCGGATTTCCGTCAGCTTCGCCGAGAACCGGCTGCCGCCCTGCGGATCGAGCCGGCCTTCAAGGTTCAAGGTCGCGGTCTGAACGCCGGACCTGCTGCTCCCCGCATTTCCGCTCCCCAGGGCCAGACCCAGCCGCGCGGTGGCCGAAACGCCACCTTCCGGCAGCCGTTGCAGATCGATCTCTGCTTGGGGCGCCCGCCATGTCAGGCCGAGCTGCTCATCGATCATCAAGATGCGTGCATCGGCAATCCGCACCCGGCGCAACTGGTCGAGCAGGCCTGGGACGACAAAAGTCCGGTCTGAGGCCGGCGGC
Organism: Acetobacteraceae bacterium; assembly: GCA_947475475.1. Taxonomy (GTDB): domain Bacteria; phylum Pseudomonadota; class Alphaproteobacteria; order Acetobacterales; family Acetobacteraceae; genus CANJOG01. The sequence goes on along the minus strand of CANJOG010000002.1, from coordinate 14,240 downwards.
CGGGCCAATTGGCCGATCATGCGCAGGAAGCTGTCGGCCGCCGGGCCGCTGGCGGTATCCGCAGCGGTGATTGGAACAGAGGATGGAAGAGCCGGCGGCCCGGCGGCGGGCTGCGTCTCCGCCACCTTGGCCGGCGCCTCGGTGGCACTGTCCTCCAGCAAACTCCCCAGATCCAGCCGCAGCTCCCCATCGGCAGCACGCAGAATCCGCAGGCTCAGCCCGTGCAGGTCCACCGCGCACGGGATGATCCGCCCCAGTAGCAGCCAGCGCGTGGAGAGCGACACCTCGGCCTGCGGCAGGCTTGCCAAAACCCGCCCATCGGCATCTGTGACCGCAACACCTGTGACGCGCACATCCAGCGGCCGGTCCACCCCACCCCGGAAACCTTCCCAGACCAGCGCCGCCCCGCCGATGGACACCTTGGTCGGCCCATCATCGGCATTCACCGCCGCCTCGATCCGCCGCGCCGCCCAATCCAGTTCCAGCGGCCCCTGAGAGAGCCGCCAACCAAGTCCCCCCAGGCCAATCACCGCCAGCACGACCAGAAGCAGCGCGATCTCGGCCAGAATCTTGACGAAGCGCACGGAATGCCCGGCCCCGGTCCGAATGGCTTGACCCGCACGCTTCAGCATGGCCAGCCTGCGCCGCCATGAACGCCCCGAACCGCAGCCACATTCCGGCCAACTGGCCCAGCCCGGCGGACAAGCCTGCCGCCGCCATGCTGGCCGAACGTTTTGCCGAGCTTGGCCCGGAACAGTCCGCGCTGGCCGCGAGCCCCGCCATTGCCTCCTTGCTGGCCAGCATCGGCGGCAACAGCCCCTATCTCTCCGACCTGATCCTGCGTGAGCCCGACATTTTCGGCCAATACGCCGCCGAGGGTCCGGACGCAGCCACCGCACAGGCCTTGGCCGCCCTGGCCGCCATCCCGCACCAATCGCCACGCCCGGCCATTGCCGCGGCACTCCGCCAGGCCAAGCGCCAGGTCGCGCTGGTCACCGCACTCGCCGATATCGGCGGCGCCTGGAACCTCGCCCAGGTCACCGGCGCCCTCTCCGACCTCGCCGAGGCAACACTGCGCACGGCCACCGCGCATCTGCTCGCCGCCGCCCATCGTGCCGGCGAGCTGCGCCTGCCCGATCCGGAGAACCCGGAGCGGGGCAGCGGCTTCGTCGCACTTGGCATGGGTAAGCTCGGCGGATGCGAGCTGAACTATTCCAGCGATATCGACCTCATCCTGCTGTACGACCCGGACCTGCACGCCTGGAACGAGGACGGGGTCGGGTCCGTCTTCACCCGTCTGGCGCGCAATCTTGTCACGCTTATGGAGGCGCGGGACGCGGATGGCTACGTCTTCCGCACCGATTTGCGCCTCCGGCCAGACCCGTCCGCCACCCCGCCCGCCATGTCGCTGCCCGCCGCCATCGCCTATTACGAAAGCATGGGCCAGACCTGGGAACGTGCCGCCATGATCAAGGCGCGACCGGTGGCGGGCGATAATGCCGTCGGCGCCTATTTCCTCGAAGCCATCCGCCCCTTCGTCTGGCGCCGCCACCTGGATTTCGCGGCCCTGGCCGATATCCACGGCATGAAGCGCAAGATCGACAGCCATAAAGGCGGCGCGCTCGCCACCGCCGGCACGCCGGCCGCGCGCATCGCCGGCCATAACCTCAAGCTCGGCCAGGGCGGCATCCGCGAGATCGAGTTCATCACCCAGGCGCTGCAAATGGTCTGGGGCGGGCATGACCGCGTGCTGCGCAACCAGACCACACTCGGCGCGCTCTCCGCCCTGGTCGCCGCCGGCCGCCTGCCCGCCGAGCACGCCGCCGAACTCGCCGCCGCCTATGACCGGCTGCGCCGCATGGAACACCGTCTGCAAATGGCGGCCGACCGCCAGACCCATTCGCTGCCATCCAAGGCCGATGAGCTGGACCGTTTCGCCATCTTCATGGGCGAGCCTGACGCCGCCGCGCTGGCCGCCGGGCTGCTTCCCCTGCTGGAGTGCGTCCACTCCCACTTCGCCGGCCTGTTCGAGGAACCTAGCGGCCCCGAGACCGAGACATTGCTCGATTTCGGCGATGGCGAGGCCGCGCCGGAGGAGACGCTGGAAGCCCTGGAAGCCCTGGGCTTCACCAATGCGCGCGGCATGGCCGAAGCAATCCGCGCCTGGTTCGCCGGCCGCCCCCGCGCGTTGCGCACCCCGCGCGCCCAGGGGCTGATGGCCCAGCTCCTGCCGTCGCTGCTGCGGGCACTCTCGCGCCAGCATCAGCCGGATGTGGTTTTCGTCCGTTTCGATCATCTGCTGAACAGCCTCACCGCCGGAATCCAGGTGCTTTCGCTGTTCCAACGCAATCCGGCCCTGCTCGACCGCATTGCCACCGTACTCGGCGCCGCCCCCCTGCTGGCCGAACACCTCGCCAACACCCCCTCCGCTCTGGAAGGCTTGCTGGCCGTCAGCGATGTCGATCCCGCCCCGCGTGCCACGCTGACCCAGTTGCTCGTCGACGCGCGCCAATTGGAAGACGTGTTCGCCATCACCCGCCGCTTCATCCGCGGCGAGGAATTCCGCCTCTCCCTCGCCACCATGGAAGGCCGCACCGGCACCAACGAGGCCGGCATCGCCCGCACCGATCTCGCGGACGCCACGCTGTCCTGCCTGCTGCCCGCCGTGACCGAGGATTTCGCCGCCCGCCACGGGACGATCGCGGGCGGGGCCATCGGCATCCTCGCTATGGGCAAGGCCGGCGGCCGCGAAATGATGGCAGGCTCGGACCTCGACCTAATGCTCATCTACGATCATCCCGGCGAGATCACCGAAAGCACCCCGCCGGAGGGCAGGCCAAACGCCAAGCCGATCTCTGCTAGCCAGTATTTCGCTCGCCTCGCCCATGCGGTGATCGGCGCTGTGACCGCGCGCGGCCAGGAAGGCCCGCTCTACGCCGTGGATATGCGCCTGCGCCCCTCAGGCAGTAAGGGTCCGGTCGCGGTCTCGCTGGACGCCTTTCGGCGCTACCACGCCGAAGATGCCTGGACCTGGGAGCGCATGGCGCTCACCCGCGCCCGCTTCGTCGCCGGGCCGGACCATCTGCGCGCCAAGGTTGACCAGGCCCTAGCCGCGGCACTTGCCGATCCCGGCCCGCCTGAGCGCATCCGCACCGATGCGCTGGATATGCGCCGCCGCATTGCCCAGGAAATCCCCGGCCGCTCGCCCTGGGACGTCAAGCACCGCCCCGGCGGGCAGATCGACGTCGAATTCATCTCCCAGGTACTCCAGCTCATCCATGCCCCCACCAATCCCGGCCTGCGCAGCCAGACCACACGCATCGCGCTGGCCCGGCTCGGCGAGGCCGGAATCCTGCCCGCCGCGGATACAGAACTGCTGATCCGCGCCGACCATCTCTGGCGCAGCGTCCAGGGCATGCGCCGCATCGCGGTTGGCGCCGATGCCGAACAGGAACTGCCCGGCCCGGCGATTGCCGCCCTGATGCAGGCGATCGAGGGACATCCCGTGCCATCCCGAGCCGGAGCGCTCGGAACAGGGGTTGACCTCGCGCGCCTGCTGGCCACCATGGACCGAATCGCGCGCGATGTCCGCGCCGCCTTCAACCGCCATGTCGGACCGCTCGACGGTGGCGGAACAGCAGGAGAGCCGAAATGAGCCTCGCCGAAGGAGAAAAGGCCCCCGCCTTCAAGCTGCCAGCCACCGGCGGCCGGACGGTCGGGTCCGTGGCCCTGAAGGGCAAGCCGTATGTGCTGTATTTCTATCCCAAGGCCGACACGCCCGGCTGCACCAAGCAGGCCTGCGCTTTCCAGGAAGCCCTGCCGGCGCTGGGCAAGCTCGATGTCACGGTGATCGGCGTCTCGCGCGATCCTATGCCGAAAATCGAGAAATTCGCCACCAAATACGGCCTGGAATTCCCGCTCGCCTCGGACGAGGAGGGCACAGTCTCGGACGCCTATGGCACCTGGGTGGAAAAATCCATGTATGGCCGCAAATATATGGGCATGGAGCGCACCACCTTCCTGGTCGATGCCAAGGGCAAGATCGCCAAAATCTGGCCCAAAGTGAAGGTCACCGGCCATGCCCAGGACGTCATGGACGCGCTCAAGGCGCTGTGACCACAGCGGCCTGGACTATCGCTTGATTGGCTGAAGACGCGCCGCCACGAGGCGGCTGTTCGGAGACTTCGCATGGGACTTGAAACGACACAGCGCGCACGCGGCATGACCCGCCGCGCCGCCTTGCTGGCGCTGCCACTGCTCGCCGCCGCCTGCTCGAGCGAACCGCCCAAGCGGACCAATTTTCCCGCGCTACGCTATGACTTCCTCACCCCGCTGCGGCTGAATGTCGCCACGGTGGAGGTGCAGACCCGCTACCTCCCGCGCAGCGCCGCCAATGTCGATCCGACCGCCCCGGTGCGGCCGGAAGACGCGCTGCGCCAGATGGCCGAAGACCGCCTGGTCGCCGCCGGATCGGTGGGCCGTGCGATGTTCGTCATCGATGACGCCTCGATCATCCGCAATGGCAACGCATTGTTCGGCTCGTTTGCCGTGCATCTGGACCTGGGCGGCGACGAGACCAGGGGCACCGGCTATGCCGAGGCCCGCGTCTCGCGAAGCATCTCCGGCCTGTCCCGCGATACCGATATCGGCGCCGCGATCTACGACATGACGCGGCAGATGATGGACGACATGAATGTGGAACTGGAATTCCAGGTCCGCCGCTCCATGCGTGACTGGTTGCAGACACCGACGACGCAGCGCCTGAACCCGCCCGAGCGCGTACAGCAGGAATCGCTGCCAGGCGGCAATCCTGCCGCTCCCGCAACGCCGGGCGTTACCACGCCGGGCGCCGCCGCGCCGGGCGCCACTCCGACGCCGCTCAGCGCGCCGTCGCTGTTAGCCCCGCAACTGGCGCCGCCGCAACTCTCACCGCAGCCGGGCGTGCTGGCACCGCCGCAGCCGCAGCCACTTTTGCTGACTCCGCGCGGTTACTGAGGCCGCCTACAGACTGAGGCGATAGACGCGGTTCGCCGTGCCGTAGAACATCGCCTCGCGCTCGGCCTCGCTGTAATCGGCCGCCAGCAGCTTGAACGCGTTCCACAGCGCGCGATAGGTGCAGGACTGTCGGTCGACCGGGAAGTTGCTCTCGAACATACAGCGCTCCGGCCCGAAACTCTGGACGCAATGCTCCACCCAGGGCCGCCATTCCGCTGCCATTTCCGCCCCGGTGGGCGGGCGTTCGCGCGCATGGAAATTGAAGCCAGCATAGGGCATCGCCAAGCCACCAACTTTCATGATTACATTGGGTGCGCGCGCCAGCGCGATGATATTGGCATGCCAGACGCGCCAGACCTCATCCAGATTTTCCGCCCAATGCGCCGCCCGCACCGGCCCGCCGCAATGGCCAACCACGATGGTCAGGTCGGGGAAAGCCCGCGCCAGGTCGAGAATATCGGGAAGCTGGAAGTGAAACTGCCAGGTTTCGAAATGCAGCCCGTGGCTCTGCGCGATGGCCAGCCCGGCACGAAAATCCGGATCGCCATAGAGATCGGGCACATTCGGCGTGCCGCCGCGCTTCTGCGCAATGATGCCGCCACCATTGTCGATCGGCTGACGAAAACCGCGCAGGCGGTCTCCGCCGGCGCGGATATGGGCCACGATCGCCTCCGCGGCACCACGTCCCAGCCGCAGATCGGCATAGCCAATGATGGCGGCGCAGACACGAGTATCGCCGAAATTGCCGCTCGCCGACATCGCCGCCACACCATTGGCAAATTCGGTCTCGCCAACCGGCTTGAGATGCGGAGGCCCATCCTTGCGATACATGGCACTCGCCTGGAGATAGACGGTGGCGCGGATATCATGGCCGGAATTGGTATCCTCCAGCAGATCATCAAGCAGGTACCGCCCGGTATGCCCGGACATCCAAAGATGGTGGTGCGGATCGATAATCCTGCGCGCCGGATCGATGACCGCTTCGGGTTGCGCCAAAGCAAGCCAGGATGCCAGCTCGGGAGCGGTCCGATAATGCAGTCCACGCCATTCCGGTTGCGCTGTCGCCATTCCCTGTATCCCCAACCCTCTTGATTGCATCGTTCCTCTTCAGGAGGACGGCACACCCTTATGCATATCGATCCCCGAGTCGAGCGCCACGCGCCGCGCCGCCGCACCGGCGAGAAAGCCGCCATCGACGGCGATATCCTCGCCGGTGATGTAGCTGGCATCGTCGGAAGCGAGAAACAGCACCGTCTTGGCCACCTCGTCCACCGTGCCGGCGCGGCCCATTGGGGTCATACGCTTGAACGGGTCCAGATAGGCCATCTCGGCATTCAGCGCGGTGACGATCAGGCCGGGGCAGACCGTATTCACCCTGATATTCCAATCGACATATTCAAGTGCTGCAATCCGCGTCAGCCCGCGCAGACCCCATTTCGACGCGGTGTAGGCGGCGCCCAGCGTACCCATGAACCCGGCCATCGAGGCGATATTGACGATCGCGCCACCACCGCCATCGCGCATGATCTCAGCCACCGCCCGCATACCATTGAACGGACCGGTGAGATTGACACCGAGCGTACGGTGCCAAGCCTCCATCGACACAGACGAGACACTGCCGCGATCATTGATGCCCGCATTATTCACCAGAATATCGATTCGGCCGCGCCAGGCGAGCGTTTCTGCAACTACGAGTTTCCAGCCAGCCTCATCCGAAACATCAAGATGCAGGTAGCGCGCCTGATGACCCGCAGCGGTCAGCTCGGCGGCAAGCGCCGCGCCCGCCTCATCGAGAATGTCGCAGATGACGACCGCTGCCCCCTCGCGGGTGAACAATCGCGCCTCGGCCTCGCCCTGTCCGCGTGCCGCGCCAGTGATGATCGCAGTCTTGCCGTCCAGCCGACCCATAGTGCTGATCTTCCTTGCGCCGTGCCTAAAGAACCCGCACATCCAGTGTTGCGGTGCCGAGCGGTTGCAGCTTGCCGGCGAACTCGGTGCGGAACACCGCGTCGATAGCATCGAAATCCCAACTCGGCCGCTCCAGCACCGGATGCAGCTGCGCCGGATGCGTCATCAGCGCGAGTTGCGACCCGGTGACCTTCACGAGCTGGCCGTTCACACCGCGTGCTGCGTCCGAGAGCAGGAATTCCACCACTGGCGCATTACTGTCCGCCGAGACGATCGCCGCCGGATGCGGAGCTAATCCCTTGGACGCACGCCAGCCATCGGTAATGCCGCGCATCCGGCTATCGGCCATCGGCAGCAATCCGTTGACCCGAATGCCATACTGCTCCAGCTCCATCGCCCAGCTATAGGTGTAGGTGGCGACAGCGCCCTTGGCGGCCGCATAGACCGACATTGTCGGCGCTCCGGTATGCGCGCCGGAACTGACATTGACGATAGAACCTGATTTCTGCGCAATCATTTGCCGCGAGGCATGCATGGCGCAGAAACTCAGACCGATGACATTGACCTCCACCATGCGGCGAAGGTCGTCTTCCTTCACCTCATTGATCAGGTCGAGGATGATCAGCCCGGCATTATTCACCAGCCCGTCAAGGCTGCCGAATTCGCGCACGCAGCGCGCCACCATCGATCCGACCGCATCATAGCTCGTGATATCGGCAACTTCGGCAATCGCAATGCCGCCATTGGCTCGGACTTCCGCCGCCACTTCCTCCGCGGCACCGGGATCGACGTCATTGACGACGACTTTGGCGCCACTGCGCCCGAGCAGGCGCGCACAGGCGGCGCCGATGCCCCGCCCCGCGCCGGTGATGATGACCGACTTCCCGGCGAGATGTTGCATCGGCGCGCCCCTCTCAGCCCATCTTCTCGGCGTCGGCCACGATATCGGCAAAGGCGCCATAGCGCCGCACCGTCGGGCCGCCCGTGCTTTCGCAAATCTTGCGGATCGCGCCGAAGCTCTTCACGCGCAGATCATGCAGTTCGACCAGCTCGATCATCGGGCCGACAGCGGCGGGGGCGCCGTAATAGATGGTGTCGTTCGGGTGGCCGGTCTTGATCACATAGATCGTCTCCATCCCCGCGCCTTCGAGTGCCGCGCGCGCACCGGCATAGTCACGCACAAACACGCCAAAATGCTGCAAGCCTTCGCGGCCGGAATCGATGAATTCCTTGTACGGCGAGGCCGCATCGTTATCCTGGCGGATCAGCTCAATCTGGATATCGCCCCAATAGGCGAAAGCGACTGTAAACTTCACATCCGATTGCTGGCCGCGATGGAAGAAGCTGTAGCCGGGGAACTGGTTGATCACCACCCACGGGCCGCAGCCGAGCAGCGCGCTCCATTGCGCCATGGCAGCATCGAGATCGCGCACGACGATACCGAATTGTAGATCGGCCTTGCCGATGCCTTTGGGTATACTTGCAAGAGCGCCCAGCGCCGCGTCGAGTGCCATGATTATCCTCCCTGAGTGGAAATTGTCTGTTCCGCGATGAACTCTGCCATGTTTCGGTAACGGCGGACAGGGGTGGTGCCGTCCCAACGTTCCGCCAGGGCGCGGATCAGCCCGTAGGTCGCCATACGGCCAGGGGCCGCCTCGCCCAGTTCGAGCATCACGCCGAACGAGTCCGGCGCCGAATAATAGGCGGTGGGCCTGCCGCCGGAATTGGAGACAAATTCATAGACCGGCTCGTACCCCGCCGCCCGCACCCCGGCGACGGCTGTGTCATAATCCTCCGCCCACATGGCGAGATGCTGCATCCCCTCCCGCCCGTCCGCAAGGAACTCGCGATAGGGCGTGGGCGCATCATTGATCTGCTGGATCAGCTCGATCTGAGTTTCGCCGAAATAGCTGAAGGCCACACGCAAGTCCGGATCGGTCGGGGCTCCACGATGGGTGAAGGTGTAGCCGCGCGTGACCTGCTCCACATGCACCCAGGGGCCGACGCCAAACACCTCCGCCCAATGCAGCATTGCCGCTTCGAGGTCATGCACGACGAAGCCCCATTGTGCGACGCGGCAAATCCCGCGCAGTGCCGGTGGCAGTCTGGGGGCGGGCTGGGTGTCCGGCATAAGGCATCCTCCTGATCCTGGCGCTCTGCGGCGCATGGTTGATCTTCGCCCGGATGGAGGCCAAGCTCAATCGGTGGATCGTCAAGAAATCAAGCCCGCGATCAATCAAGCCTTGGAGGCAAGCGTGAACAAGCCCGGAATCATCCAGTTCAAGCCGGTCAGGGACCAGGTCGATGAGGCCGAGTGGAAGATGCGCGTGGACCTCGCCGCCTGCTACCGGCTGATGGCGCGCTATGGCATGAGCGACATGATCTACAACCACATCACCGCGCGCGTGCCGGGCAGTCCGGATCATATCCTGATCAATGCCTATGGGCTGATGTATCCGGAAATCAAGGCTTCCAGCCTCTACAAAATCGATCTCGCCGGCAATGTCGTGCTGCGGCCAGACACGTCTTACGGTATCAACAATGCCGGCTACCTGATCCATTCCACCGTGCATCAGGGACGCCCGGATATCCATTGCGTGCTGCATAACCACGCTCGTGCCAGCACCGCGGTCTCGGCGATGAAAAGCGGCCTGCTGCCGCTCACCCAGACCGCGATGCGCTTCTACGATCGCGTCTCCTATCACGACTACCAGGCCGTGGCGCTGTTCGACGAGGAACGCCCCGTCCTGCTGCGCGACCTCGGCCCCATCAACAAGGTCATGGTCCTGCGCAATCACGGCATGCTCTATTGCGGCACCTCGATCGCGGATGCCTTCAACATCGCTTATTTCTTCGAGAATGCCTGCCGCATCCAGATTGACGTCATGCAGGCTGGCGCCGAGCCGTATTACCCGCCGCGCGAGGTCATGCTGCGCACGCGCGACATCTTCGAGAACGGCCCCAACGGCCCGGGCACGGCGATGAGCGGCGAACTGGAATGGCCCGCCTTGCTCCGCATGCTGGACCGCGACGAGCCGTCCTATAAAGACTAATAGGACAAAGACTAAATCAGATCACGCCGTCTGCGCGCAGTTTCGCGATCTGCTCGGCGCTCATGCCGAGCACGCCGGCATAGACCGAATCATTGGACTCGCCGATGCGCTGGCCGACATGATCGACATGGCCAGGTGTTTCTGAAAGCTTCGGCACAATGCCCTGCATGCGCACCGGGCCAAGATCGGGGTCCGGCATGGTGATGACCATGTCGCGCGCCAGCAGATGCGGATGCACCATCAGATCCGCGCCACTCATCACCGGCGTGCCGGGTGCCTCGTATTTATCGAAGGCCGCTTCGACTTCCTCCAGCGTGTGGCTCGCCATCCACGCAGTCGCCGTCGCGCGATAGGCGGCGAAATTCTCGCGGCAGCGTGTCAGGTCGTTGAAGCGGTCGTCATTCTCCAGCCCCATGGCGCGCAATACATCCAGCGCGCTTTTCATCGTCGCGGCCGAGACCGAGAAATACCGCCCGTCCTTGGTCTCATAGGCGCAGACATAGGGCATCCAGCGATGCTGATTGCCCTGCCGCTCGATCGGCTTGCCGGTCTGGTCTGGCACGATCACCTGCTGCTCGATCAGGCGGTAGAGCCCCTCATAGAGGCCCATATCGATCACCTGGCCCACACCGCCGCCCTGCGCATCGCGCCAGTAGAGCGCCATCATGATGCCCTGGCAGGCCAGCATGCCGGCCACCGTATCGCCCAGCGACATCTGCGAATGCAGCGGCGGGCCATCGGTCTCGCCGGTGATGAAGGTGAAGCCGCCAAAGGCCTCGCCGATGCGGCCATAGGCACGCTTATGGGCATAGGGGCCATACTGGCCATAGCCGGAGAGACGGCAGAAAATCAGCCGCGGATTGACCGCTTTCAACTCCTCCCAGCCAAGGCCCAGACGCTCCATCACTCCGGGGCGGAAATTCTCCATCACCACATCGGATTGCGCGGCCAATTTCAGGAAGATTTCTCGCCCCTCGGGCTTCTTCAAATCCAACGTGATGGATTTCTTGTTCCGCCCCTCAACGGTGAAATGCATGCCGACGCCATCCTTCTGGTATTGCGCACGCAGCGGATCACCCACCCCCGGCCGCTCGATCTTGAGCACATCGGCGCCAAAATCCGCCATCATGGAGGCCGCGATGGGGCCGGCGACAATATGGCCGACATCGAGCACGCGGATGCCCGCGAAGACGGATTTGGGGATGGTCATGGCATTTCCTCGTTGTTGCCGGAGCGGGCCGGGCGGGTCCGCAACTCTATGGGCGGCCAGGCGCCCCGACAATCCGGCTTTCCAGTCCCAGAAGCGCCTCCCCGCGCGAGGAAGGCTGGCAAGCGCCGGGCGCTTCGCCTAGATTTGCCCCACCAGAACCGGACAAGAACAAGGCGCAGAGCCCAGCGCACAGGCCAGAGGACGTCATCATGCCGAACGACACGCAGAGCACGACTGGACAGAACTGGATTCACACCGGCCCGCTGCCGCTGAAATTCATGTTCATGCCACGCACCGGCGGCACCTGGCGCCGCATGCGCTCCGGCCTGCTCGCCCGCGATGTGGGACTGCACGCGGCGAGTGACGGGGTGCTGAGCAACATCCATCTGCGTGCAAACGGCAAGCCCGGCCAGCGCGGCGGCTGGTATTCCGACGATATCGACTTCTACTACCTCCACGTCATGGACGGCGAGGTGAAGCTGCAGACCGATAAGGGCGATACTATCGTCCTCAAGCGCGGCGATTCGCTGGTCATGCCCGCGTTCAATCTGCGCCAAGATGTGTTCGCCTATTCCGCGGATTTCGAGGCGATGGAATTCACCTCCCGAGGCGCGCTCGAACTGATCGAAACCAACGAGCGCCGCATCGGCCACGAGCCTGGCCCGCTCTCCACGGAAGGCCAGATCATCAGCCGCGACGTGCCGGAATCCTATGTCACCGGCGACGGGCCGCGGAAGTTCTTCTCCTACCGCAATCTCGGCGCCACCCAATCCACTGGCGGGCGCATCCATATCCATGTGGTCGGCATCGTCGATACCCCGCCCGGTGGCACCGGCTGGCACACCCATTCGATGGACCAGTTCTGGACACCCTTCACCGGCTTCCTCGACATCGCCGTTGAGGGTTTCGGCAAGGTCCGGCTGCGGCGCGGCGATGCCATGGCGATCCCGGCCGGGCTGCGCCACAATGTCACCGAATTCAGCCTGGATTACACGACCAACGAGGTCTGCATCCCGACCGACTATCTCACCACCCCGGCCCCCACTCCCTGAGTCCCTGGCGCAGGAATCCTGGCCTCGCATAGGGCCAGGATTCCGCCAGAACGATTGACCTGGATCAAGGCGGGGCCGGTCTTTTGCGGCAAACTCCTCCCAAACTTGGAGGAATTAACCATGCCCGATGGAAACGCCGAACGCATCAGCCAGCGCCGCAAGACGGATTGGCACTACAATCCGCCCGGCAGTGACTGGAAGCACCACGGCCCGCTGCCGCTCAGCTTCTCCTTCATGCCGCGCACTGGCGGGGTTTGGCGCCATAGCCGCCGCTCCGGCCTCGAATACCGCGATGTCGGCGTCACTGCCGCCAGCAAGGGCACAATGTCCCAGCGCCATATCCGCGCCGCCTGGGGCCGCGCCGGCGCGCGCGACGCCTATATCAGCGACGATGTCGAGTTCTACTACCTGCATGTGATGGAAGGCAGCGTCCGGCTGGAGACCAGCACTGGCGAAGCCGTCATCCTCGGCCCGGGCGACACGGTCGTCATGCCGCCCTTCAACTTCAACCCGCGCGTCTTCGAATATACCGGCGATTTCGAAGCCATGGAATTCACCACCCAGGGCGCACTGGATTGCATCGAGACCAGTGAGCGTAAGGCTGGACGTGAACCCGGCCCGATCGCCACCGAGGGCACGATCATCACCCGCGAACGGCCGGACTCCTATCTGCCGGGCGACGGGCCGCGGAAGTTCTTCTCCTACCGGGACCTGGGTGCGGCACAATCGACCGGCGGGCTGATCCACATTCATGTGGTCGGCATCGTCAATGGCGAGGACGTGCCGCCCGCCGGTACAGGCTGGCACACCCATTCGATGGATCAAGTGTTCTTCCCCTTTGTCGGCTATTTGCAGATCGCCGTCGAAGGCTTCGGCCAGGTGAAGATGCGGCGCGGCGATGTGATGGTGATTCCGGCCGGGCTGCGGCATCTCGTCGATGCCTTCACGCCCGATTACTACACGACCGAAATCTGCATCCCGAATGACTACCTGACGACGGCAACGCCCACGCCCTGATCGCTGCGAGCATGGTGCTGCCGCTTCATTGCGGCGGCAGCGCCTGCCAAGCCTGCCAGGCCCGCAGCAGCACCGTTGCGGTCACCGCGACCAGCACGATCCGCCAGCCGAAACGGCGCATCCAGCGATCAAATGCCATGAGCACCTCCAACTCCATCAGGAGGTAGTGCGGTCCGCGGCGAACGCAAGGTCGCCACATCGAGGCATCAGGCCAAGCGCCGCCGCCCCCGCATTTCCGACAGTACCAGCCCCACCGCAATCAACGCCACCCCGGCGAGATGAAAGCCCTGGAACCGCTCGCCCAGCAGCGTGATCGACAGGCCCGAGCCAAACACCGGCATCAGATGCGTCGCCAGCCCTGACCGATTGGCGCCAAGTTTCCGCACTGCGACATTGAAGCAGAAGAACGAGAAAATCCCCGGCACCAGCGCCAGCCAGAGCACGATGGCCACACCCTGCCAGCCGATCACCAACGCCTGGCCATGCGCGAGATCGTAGCCAAAGGCCGGTATGAACATGAAGAACGCCGGAACATAGCCGGCCAGCATGAAGCTGAACGTATTGACGTCCGGCCGCATCTTCACCGCGATCGTGAAGCCACAATAGCTGATGAGCGCAAGCAGCACGATCGGATCGCCAATATTGATCTGCAAGCTGGTCAGCGCCGTGACATCACCGCGCAGGACAATCACCACCACGCCGAGCAAGGACACCACCACGCCCGCCAGTTGCGCCTTGCTCGCCCGCTCACCCACGAAAATCATCGACATGGAAAAGACCATGATAGGACATACAGAGTTCAGCAGAAGCCCGTTCAGCGCCGTGGTGTAGCTTAACCCCAGATAGGTGAAGAAATTCGTGCCGAAATAGCCGAGCGTGGAAATCAGCAGCAGCGGCTTCCAGGCCTTCAGCATGATCGGCAGATCACGCCTCAGATGTTTGCGTGCCAGGAAAGCCAGCACCAGCGAGCCCACCGCCAGGCGCCAGAATGCCATGGTGTGAGGA
>CANJOG010000001.1 GCA_947475475.1 Acetobacteraceae bacterium | reverse complement strand
TCTCGGTGGCGGTGAACCCGGACCTGACGGCGCTGAACGAAAAGCAGCTCGTCTCGGTGGCGGCCGATAACTGCAACTTCCACGTCTTTGTGGGGCCGTGGTCGGACTTCACCTCCTGCGACCGCGTCCGTGGCCAGCTCACTGCCGCGGGCCTGTCCTTCAAGTCGCTCCCGGCTGAGGGCGGCAAGGAAGTCGTCACCGTCATCGGCAATGCGCGGATCGAGGGCTTCGACCTCAAGACCACGCCGGCGATGATTACGAAGGCACTGGCCGATATCGGATACAAGCCGGTCGCCGATCCCAAGAAGGTCAACTACCCGCTCGCCTTCCTCTGGCTGTTCATCCTGCTGACCTACGTCACCATGGTGTATGGCCCGATGGCCGCCTACCTGGTCGAGCTGTTCCCGGCCAAGATCCGCTACACGTCGATGTCTTTCCCCTACCATATCGGCAATGGCTGGTTTGGCGGCCTTTTGCCGCTCTTCTTCACCGCAATCATGGCCTATTCCGGCAATATCTACGCCGGTCTCTGGTATCCGATCGTCGTCGCGGTGGTGACCGCAGTGATCGGCGCACTGTTCCTGCATGAGCCGAAGAACGTGGATATCCACGACTGACGGCAAGGCAGACCTGACTTGAGGGGGCGTCCGGTGCGAACCGGGCGCCCTTTTCGTTTGCGCCCGATCCGCCTATCCATTGTCGAGACAAAAGGGAGGAATTCCATGAGCGACGCAGCTTGGCACGACGTGGCGGCGGACTGGCAGATCAGCGCCGGCAACAGCATTCCGGTGCGGATTGGCGAGCAGGAGCTCGTGCTCTGCAACGCCTCCGGCACTCTGCATGCGCTGAAGAATCACTGCACCCATATGGGCGCCCCCCTCGACGGCGGACGGATCACTGATACCGGCATTATCGTCTGCCCGTTCCACAAGGCGCGCTTCAATCTCGTGGACGGCACCGCCGTCTCCGGCAAGTACGAGACCATCCCGACCTATCCGGTGAAGGTCGAGAATGGCCGCGTCCTGATCCAGGCCTGAGGCGATGAGCACTCTGTTCGACCTGACCGGCAAGGTCGCCATCATCACCGGCTCCTCGCGCGGCATCGGCCGGGCCATTGCCGAGCGTATGGCCGAGCACGGCGCCAAGGTGGTGGTCTCCAGCCGCAAGGCCGATGCCTGCGCCGAGGTCGCCGCCGGGATCATCGCCCGCGGTGGCGAGGCGCTGGTGCAGCCCTGCAATATCGGCCGCCGGGAAGAACTTCAGGCGCTGGTGGATGCGACGCTGGCCAAATGGGGCCGCATCGACATTCTGGTCTGCAATGCCTCGATCAATCCGTTCTATGGCCCGTCGAGCGAGATCACCGATGAGGTGTTCGACCGCGTCTATAACTACAATGTCCGTAGCACCTTCTGGCTCTGCAACATGGCCCTGCCGCATATGGCCGCCGTCGGCGGCGGCTCAGTGCTGGTGATTTCCTCGGTCGGCGGCTTGCAGGGCAATGACAAGCTCGGTGCCTATGCGATCTCCAAGGCCGCCGAGATGCAGCTTGTGCGCAACCTGGCGGTGGAATGGGGCGACCGGAATATCCGCGCCAATGCCATCGCGCCGGGCCTGATCCGCACCGATTTCGCCAAGGCGATCTGGGACAATCCCGAGAGCCATGCGCGCGCCACCAAGACATCGCCGCTTGGCCGCATTGGCGAGCCGGACGATATTGCCGGGGCGGCGATCTTCCTGTGTTCGGCAGCCGGGAATTTCACCACCGGGCAGACGCTGGTCTGCGATGGCGGGCGCACGATAGGCGGGCGGGTCGCGGGATAATTACTCGCCGGCGAGACGGGCGAGTGCGGGTGTCTCCCGGAGCTCGCGCGGCGCCGGCGGTTTCTTCCATGGGCCGGACTTGAACCAGCGCGCCACCGCGGCGATGCCGATCAGGCACGCTGCGCCAATGACATTCGCGACCAGCATCTCCAGCTCGCCACGGCCCATCCGGTCCAGCAGGATGGCCAGGCATTGCGCGACGAATTCGCCGCCGATGAAAACGGCCAGCGATTGCTGGCCGACGCGGCGGATCGTGTCGGCCAGCATGCCGCCAATGCGGCTTCCATGCGGACCAACCGCCGCCATGGCGAGATAAGCAACGGCCAGGAAATGCACGTAGCGCAGGATGCCGAAGCGCGTCTTGTTGATCAGCGGATCGATCGCGTCATAGATTTCACCGAGGCGCGGCACGAACTCGAACCCGCGCTCCCAGGCGAAAGGGGTGGTCGCAACCACGATCAGCGTCGCGAGTGACACCAATAGGACGCTCGGGCGCGGCACGCTGAACCAGCCGCGCATGATCGAAAAGCCGGTAAAAAACACGAGTTGCCAGGCGAAGGGGTTGAAAAACCACACGCGCTCGGACCAGGGCTCGGCCGGAAGATCGAGCAACCCGGCATTGGAAGCGCCCCAAAGCGCCACACAAAAGGCCGGCACCAGCCAAAGCGAAATCCGCGACAGGAACATCACCACCGGTACCATCAGCAGGATGACCATATACATCGGCAGGATATCGAGCGCCGGCGGATGGTAGGAGAGCGTGACAAGCCCCACCATCGCCTCGCGCGCATGGGCGAAGAAGCGGTCGGATTCGATGGCCTGGCTGTATGGCAGCCCGTCCGGCCGTATCCCGGCGGCGATCAGCAGCGCCAGGATGGCGATGAACAAGCCAATCTGCGCCCAGTAAATCTGCCAGAAGCGGAACAGAATACGCGCCCCGCCGACCGCGAGCCCATGCGTGTCGAACACTTTGCCGAAAGCGATGGCAGACGCCATACCGGAACAAAAAACGAAGATTTCCGTCGCATCCGAGAAGCCAAAGCGCGCCGGAATCCAGTTATTCCAGGAATTGCCCGGAATATGCGCGATCAGGATGATGAACATCGCAATGCCGCGAAAGAAATCGAGGCGCGGATCGCGGCTGCGGTGTGACATGATCGGAAGATAGGTCCCGCCGGCTCAGACGAAAAGAGCGTGGGCCTGATGCGGCGCGCGGCCAGTCCCTGTGACCAGCCCGACGAACCGGTCATCGCGCCTGAGCCGGCGGCGGAGCGCCAGCACATCGGCGGCGGCGGCGGCATCGCCGCTCTCGACTGCAATGAGCGCGAGCGTGCGGACAAAAACGTCGCGCTGCGCATTGCTGCCGCCGATGCCCGGCAGCAGCGTTGCCAGGAAGGCCGCATCGATGCGCTGTGCCGGATCGTGCCCGGTGGTGGCGAAAATGGCCTTTGCCAGGGGATAGCCGATTTCCGCCGCCAGTCGCGCCTGATCGCCATGTCCGGTCATCGCCTGGCTGCCCAGGGCCTCGACCAGATCGCGGGCCGCTGCGAGCGCACCATTGGCGATCAGTGCCAATAGATAATGCAGCGAGGCAAAGACCAGCGAAGTGTCGCGCCGGCGGCGTTCGGCGATCGGCAGCAATTCCTCCCAGCGGCGGCCAACCGCGATCCCCTCCTGGCGCATCCGCCAGAGGAAGGAAGCCGCATTGGCGACATCGCGGAAATCGTCGGTGGACTGGGGCCGTATATCGGAATCGTAGAGAGCGAGCGCCGCATCGGTATGCCCGCCCGCATGCAGGAACAGAGCGAGATGCCAGGCGACGTGGAAGCGGAAATTGTTGCAGCCTGACCAGACCGATTTTGCGCCCGACAACAGCGCCGCACCCTCAAGCGCACGGCCCTGCATATCGAACACATGGCCCAGCGCATTCAGGCCCCAGGCATCGCCCGGCTCATTCAAAACGGCCGCGCGGGCAAATTCCTCGGCCTCTTCATAGGCGCCAGATTCCTCCAGGCCGAAGGCATGCATGCCAAGAAGATAGCCATAGCCTGGAAGCTTCGGCGACCAGGCTTCCAGCGCATGGCCTGTCACCGCGCGCATCTCCGCCACTTCGCCACGCATGAAATGCAACGAATGGGACAACTTGATGGAGAGCAGATCGCGCGGCGCGGCCTCGATCTGCACATCGAGTCGTGCCGCGGCGGCGGAGAGATTGCCGGCAACGGCGAGTGATAAAGCCTGCACCAATGTCCGCTCGCCGGGGCTGGCAAGGCCGCGCCGCGCCATGGCTGACTGCGCCTGTTCCAGGGATTTCCGGGCATCTTCGGAAAGTTCGGCGCGCGCCATCGTCACCGCGGAGAAACCCTTCAACGCAATTGCGGCCACGAGATCGGGGTCGGCCTGCAAAGCGCGCTGCACCGCCGGGCCGGTCGAGGACAGATGGCCGGCGAAACCCGCCACCGCATCCTCGAAAGCGGAGATGGCGCCGGGTAAGTCCGATGAATGACGAAAAGAAAAGCGATCTTGCGCAAAGCGGCCGGAAACCGGAAGGTCGATCATGCGGGCGCGTCCTGCTGGGGCGGTTGCGGCCAGGCTGGCGCCCGTGCCGAAGGTCTCGCCCTTCCATTCGGCCCATACGCCGGATGGTTACGCCAGAATCGCGCCGTCTCAGTGGCGCGCCAGACCCATCGCCCAGATCAGGGCAGGGCGAAGCCAGGCGGCCTCAAAATCATGCCCGCCCGGATGCAGGCAGAGGGTGAGTGCGCGCCCACCGCCACATTGCGCCGGGGTCCAGAAGTGGCAGGCCATGCCGGCCAGATCGCTGGCCCGCTCCGGTGTCGCAGAACATTGGTCGGTGCGCTGCCAGAGCGCCCAACCATCCTCGAGCCTGCCTTGGCGATAATAGAGCCCAACGGAGCGCCCGCTCATCGGAAAGGTCGTGTCGGATGTGCCATGAATATGCCAGATCGACGCCGGACCCGATGGGCATGAGGATGGTAGTGGCTCCCAGAAATCGCCCGCCACCGGCAGGAAGGCGACAAATCGCGCACCCGCATGGCAGGCCAGACCCCAGACCATTGCCGCGCCCTGCGAGAAGCCCGAGGCGATGATGCGGGAGCGATCCACCGGAAACCGCGCCACCAGATCGTCCAGCACGGTCTGCACAAAAGCGAGATCGTCACGCGCGCGGGATGGCGCCCCTGGGAAAGACCAGGTCTGCTCCGCCCCCTGCGGCCCGACCAGCAATACCCCACGTTCATCGGCAAGTCCGCGCATACCGGCATCATCGAGGAAATCCGCCGCGCTCTGACGATATCCATGGAAAAACATCAGCACCGGCAAGGCCGCTTTCCCATCCCACCCCGACGGGGTGTGCACGAGGTAGCTGCCGCCGCTCACAGTGCAGGGATCGGCACCGCCACATGCCATGACAGGCCTCGGACCCGCCCAGGCCAGCAATATGGCGGCAAGCGCGACCGTGAGCCAGCGCACCTCCGCGATTACCGGCCAGTGAAGACCGGCACGCGCTTTTCGCGCAGCGCGGCCACACCTTCCTCGAAATCATCGCTATTCGCCGCCTGGGCACGGATGGCGTTCAACACCGGATCATTGCGCAGGCTCTCGGCGAAACTCGCCAGCAGCCGGCGCGTATGCATCTTGGTGCAGGCGACCGACAGCGGCGCATTCGCGGCGATGGTGCGCGCGAGGCCGTAGGTGAAGCTCTCCAACTCCGCCTCGGGCACCAGATGGTTCATCACGCCCAGTGCATGCAGGCGCGCGCCCGGCATCGGATTGGCGGTGGCGAACATCTCCATGGTGATCTGCGGTCCGGCGCGCAGCAAAAGATTGGCGATGCCATCGAGATCATAGGCAACTCCGAGCTTGGCCGGAGTAAAGGCGAGGGCGGCAGTCGGATCGCCCACCATAATGTCGCAGCGTAACGCCAGATCGCAGCCCCCGCCATAGGCCGCGCCATGGATCATGCCGATCACCGGCGCCGGGCTATCCGCCATGCACGCGAAAGCCTGCGGCAACAGCGTGCCAGGCTCCAGCGGATCCAGGCCGCGCTTGAGTTCGCGGATATTATAGCCGCCGCACCAAGTTTTATCGTCCACCCCGGCACGGATGACGATGGCGCGCACCTCAGGGCCGAATCCACGAAAGGCCGCGACGAATTCGGTCAGCAATTCCTGGCTCAGCGCGTTATGCCGTCGTGGATCGTTGAAGTGCAGCGTGGCGATGCCATCGGCGACCGAGACATTGATGAAAGTCATGCGGAGAGCTCCGGAAAATCGTCTTCGCGCCACTCACCATCGGGGCGCGTCTTGAAACCATCTTCGGCCTTGCGCAATTCGACGCGCCTGATCTTGCCTGAGATCGTCTTGGGCAAGTCCACTACGAATTGCAGCCGCCGCACGCGCTTATAGGGGGCGACGCGCGCGCGCAAATGGCGAAAGATGGAGAGCGCCATGGCCTTGTCGGGCTCGGCGCCAGCGGCGAGGATCACATAGGCCTTGGGTACGGCAAGACGCAGCGGATCCGGCGCCGGCACGATGGCGGCCTCGGCCACGGCTTCGTGTTCGATCAGCACGCTTTCCAGTTCGAACGGGCTGATGCGGTAATCCGACGCCTTGAAAACATCATCGGCGCGGCCAACGAAAGTGAGATATCCGTCGTCATCGCGCTGCGCGACGTCGCCGGTGCGATAGACCGCGCTGGCGAGTGTGGTCGCACCTTCATCCGTCTCATAACCCACTGTCAGCCCTGCCGGACGATGCACGCCAAGCCGCAGGCAGACCTCGCCCTCCTGCGCCTCATTGTCATCGGCATCGAGCAGAACAACAGAATATCCCGGCAGCGGCCGGCCCATCGAGCCTTCCTTGAGATGCTGGCCCGGTGGATTGCCAATCTGCGCCGTCGTTTCGGTCTGCCCATAGCCGTCGCGGATGGTGAGGTTCCACGCCGCGCGCACCTGGTCGATCACTTCGGGATTCAGCGGCTCACCGGCCGAGCAGACTTCACGCAGGCTGGTCTTCCACGACGCCAGGTCCTGCTGGATCAGCATGCGCCACACCGTCGGTGGCGCGCAGAGCGTGGTGACGCCGCAGCGCACCAGCACGTCCAGCAATTGCTTCGCATCGAAACGCGGCTGCGTGGCAATGAAGATCGTCGCCCCCGCATTCCACGGCGCAAAGAAACACGACCAGGCATGCTTGGCCCAGCCCGGCGAGGAGATGTTCAAATGCACGTCGCCTGGCTGCAAGCCAAGCCAGTACATGGTTGAGAGCGAACCAACCGGATAGGAGCGATGCGTATGCGGCACAAGCTTCGGCTTGGCCGTGGTGCCGGAGGTGAAATAGAGCAACAGCGGATCATCGGCATTGGTCACGCCGTCTACAACAACGCTCTCCGACATGCCGGTACCATGCGCATCCTCGTAACGCCGCCAGCCCTCGATCGGGCCGGGCGCGCCGATGGCGATGCGGCCAAGGCCTTCCATCCCCGCCAGACCGGCGAATTTCGACACATGCGCGGCCTCGGCCATCACATGGCGCACCTTGCCGCGGATGATGCGGTCCGCGAGATCATCCCCGGTCAGCAGAGTCGTCGCCGGGATCACCACCGCGCCGAGCTTCATCGCCGCCAGCATGGTCTCCCAAAGCGGCACGACATTGCCGAGCAGCAACAGGATACGGTCCCCGCGCGCCACGCCGGAAGCGCGCAGCCAGTTGGCGACGCGGTTGGAAGCAGCGGCCATCTCGGCGAAGGTGACGCTCTGATCGGAGCCGGTTACCGGATCATGGATACGCAGCGCCGGACGGTCGCGGCTGTCCGAAGTGGAGGCCAGCACGCCGTCAAACCAGTCGATCGCCCAGTTGAAGGGCGTCGCATCGGGCCACCGGAACCCCGCCACCGCCGCGCTTTGGTCGGCACGCGTATCGAGAAGAAACTGCCGCGCCGCGACGAAACCGCGCGCAGCATCGGGGATTGGCGTATCGGGCCAGGAATTCGCCATTGGAGCAGCCTCCCGCAGATTGGTCCGCCCATATGCGAAGTGGCGGGGGATGGCGTCAACTCACCCGCCCCGCGCCCCACATCATGCCCTTGCGGCAGCCGACGCCGCTCCGCTAGGGTCGCGCCGGGGTCGGACCTGTTGGGACCGCCGGCGAGATCGCCTACCTAGTCCGGATGACGGATGCGGCGGGCAGGCTGGCAGACAAGCCTGGCGCCCTAGCTCGCTGGCACAATGACCGGCGGGAGCAAACGAATGCGGCACGGCCTGGTGGGCCAGGTCGTCGCGCTGATAAGGCCAAAGGGGGGAAATCCGGCCGCATGTCCTACGAACTGGCCATCATCTTGGTGCGCGGCCTCGGGTTGGGCTCAATCTTCGCCCTGCTGGCGATGAGCTTCAACGTCGTGCACAGCTCCAGCGGAATCCTGAATTTCGCCCAGGGCAATTTCCTCGTCCTCGGCGGTTTCGCGGCCGCCTTCCTGCTGGCCAGCCCGCCCGATATGGCGATGTGGTGGATCATGCTGCCGGTGGCCACGATCATCGTGGCAGCGCTGCTCAGCTTCCATGGCTGGATCACGCTGCTGCCGCTGCGCAATTCGACGGAGCAGGATAGCTGGATGATCTCGACCATGGCGGTCTCGATCATGATCGGCGCCGGCCTGCTGATCACCCAGGGGCCGTTCGCCCAGACCGTGCAAAGCGCGTTTGCAAGTTTCCGCGTCATGGGCACACGTACGCCGGCACCTTATGCCCTGTGCTTCGTGCTGATGATCGCCTGGTTCCTGTGGCTGAAATGGTTCCATGCCCGCACGCTGACCGGCCTCGCCATCTCCGCCATCTCCCAGGATATGGAAGCCGCACGCGCCGCCGGGCTGCGGGTGCGGCGGCTGCAATTGCTGGCTTTCACCATCAGCGGCCTGGTGGTCGGCTCGACCGGCTTTGTCGCCGCCCCGGTGCTCTCCATCTCGGCTGATTCCGGTTTCCGCTATGTGCTGAACGGCTTTATCGCCGCCGTGGTGGGCGGCATGGGCAGCAATACCGGCGCCGTGATCGCCGGCCCGCTGCTCGGCATCATCGCCATGGTGGCGACCTATCAGGTGGGCGGCGAATACCAGAATTTCGTGTCGTTGCTCATTCTCGTGCTGATCCTGATGTTCCGGCCGCAGGGCCTGTTCGGCCGCACCGCGGCGAGGCGGGTGTGATGGCGCAGGCACAGGCAATCACCATGACCAAGCCATCCGGCAACCTCACTTCGGACAAGCTACAATTCTGGCTTGGCCTGCTCATCATCTTTGGGACGGTGCTGATCCCGGATTTCATGGGCAATCAATACTACACGCACACCTTCCAGCTGGTGAATCTCTATATCGGCGTCGCCATCCTGCAGAACATCCTGTTCGTGGATGCGGGACAGGTGGCATTCGGCATGGGTGCCATCTTCGGCCTCGGCGCCTATGTCGCCGGCATTGCCACCGGCATGCATGGGCTGAGTTATGAGTGGGGCATCGTGCTCGGCACGCTCGCTGCGACACTTGGCGGCGTGCTGTTCGCGCTGCCGGCATTGCGCGTGCAGCACTTCCATCTTGGCTTCGTCACCCTCGCAGCGGCCATGGTGTTCCCCGAGATGCTGGTGGCGATGAATAAGTACACCAACGGCATTAACGGCATTCCCATGCCGACATCCGCATTGACCCAGCGCCTGCCGATCGGATTGGCGCCGCTCTCGCTGGTGATCGCCGCCTTCTCGGGCCTAATGCTGGTGCTGCATGTGCGTATGCGCCGCACTAAACTGGGTCGACGCATGATGGTGGCAGCCGCCAGCCCGGAGGCCGCGCAGTCGCTCGGCACCAGCCCAGGTGCAATGCGCTCCATCGCCTTCATCCTGGTCTCGGCACTGACGGGCCTGGCTGGCACGCTCTATCCGCCAATCGTCGGCTTCGTCAGCCCCTCCGCCTTCAATCTCGATCTCTCCATCCTGTTCTTCTTCGCCGTTGTCGTTGGCGGGCGCGGGCAGCCACTGGGGCCGATCCTGGGCGTGTATATTCTCTACCTTGTGCCGAACGTGCTGCTGGTTCAGTTCGTGAATTTCCGCCTGATGGCCTATGGCGCCGTCGCCCTTGCCGCCATGCTGGCCTTCCCGGACGGCATTATCGGCAGTCTGGAAATCTGGCGCCGCAAGCGCCAGCTCCGCCCCGAGGATGACGGCGCGCTGCGTGTCGATCGCATCATCGCCAATGCCGAGACGGAGTTCACTGACAAGCCGCTTGCCCCTGACGCCGAGCGCCCAGTGCTTGTCGAAGTGCACGACGGCCGCAAGAGCTTCGGCAATGTGCGTGCCATCGACGGTGTGAACCTGACGGTGCGCCAGGGCGAAATCCACGGCCTTGTGGGCGCCAACGGATCGGGCAAGACCAGCCTGCTCAATGTGCTGAGCGGATTGTCGCGGCTCGATTCCGGTTCGCTCTCGGTCAAGGGACGCGACATCACCCGCATGGCGCCGCATCGCATCGCGCGGCTCGGCCTCGGCCGCACCTTCCAGGCGCCGCGCATCTTTCCGGCGTTGTCGATCTGGGGAAATCTCGAAATCGGTATCGACGGCCGCTACGACAAGGCCGAAGAGGCACTCCCGGTACGCGTGCAGGCACTGAAGGAGGCGCTCTCCGATCGCAGCGCCGAATACCTGCCACATGGCCAGCGCCGCATTGTCGAAGTGATGCGCGTTGTGCTGAAGGAAGCAGATATCCTTATGCTGGACGAACCGGCCGCCGGCCTGTCGCCGGAAGAGCGGGCGGAGTTCTCGCATCTGCTCCGCGTTCTGTCGCGCCAGATGGGCAAGACCATCATCCTGGTCGAGCACGATCTCGATCTGGTCTGGGGTGTCGCCGACAAGATCACTGTGCTCGATTTCGGCCGCGTGGTGGCCTCCGGCGATCCGGCCGAGGTGGCGACGATGAAGGAAGTGCACCACATGTTCGTAGGGAAGAAGCATGCTTGAGGTGCGCAATCTACATGCGGGGTACGGGCGGATGCCGGTGCTGCGCGATGTGTCGTTCTCGCTCAAGCCGGGTGAAATCCTGCTGATTGGTGGCGAGAATGGCGCGGGCAAATCCACACTAATGCGCACGATCGGTGGCTTCATTACGCCGACATCAGGCAGCATCACGCTGGACGGCAAGTCCCTGATCGGCGAGGCGCCGGAGGATATCGTCCGCCTCGGCCTACGCCTTGTGCTCGACGGGCACCGGATTTTTCCGGAAATGAGCGTCTACGACAATATCCGTCTCGGCGCGGTGATGCGCGGCAAGGAGCGGGGCTCCTTCGAGGCGGCGGTCAAGGCGATTTTCGAGGTCTTCCCGATCCTGGAAGAAAAGCGCCGCGACTATGCGCGTGACCTCTCTGGCGGTCAGCAGCAGATGCTGGCGCTGGCACAGGCCTTCGTGGCCCAGCCGAAAGTGCTTCTCTGCGACGAGCCCTCCATGGGCCTCGCGCAATTGCTCATGCCGACGATCATGAACTTCCTGAAGGTCTGGGCGGAATCCGGCACGGCGGTGGTGATTGTCGAGCAGCATCTCGATGCCGCCCTCACTGTCTCGCATCGTGCGATCATTATGGAGCGCGGCCAGGTCACGATTGAATGTCCTGCCGGCGACTTGCAGAACCGGCTAGCGCAGCGCGTTTCGGCCTGAGCATATGTCGCGCCAGATTGCGCGCATGTTCTCATTGGAAGGCAAGACCGCCGTCATCACGGGCGGCGGACGTGGCATCGGGCGCGGTATCGCCCATGCCTATGCGAAATGTGGCGCCAATCTGGTGCTGACCGGCCGCGGCGCCGATGTGCTCGAAGAGACCGCGGCGGAATTGCGTGAGATCGGTGCCGAGGTTTTGATCCTGCCGGGCGATATCACTGACCTCGCCGAAATCGGGCATATTGCCGAGATGTCGCTGGAGCGGTTTGGCTATATCGATTGCTGGGTGAATAATGCCGGCAGCGCCGCGCCCGCGGATGTCGGACGGCTGATCGATCTCAGCGAAACCCAGTTCGACAACGTCGTTGATCTCAACTTCAAGGCCGCCTTCTTCGCCGCCCAGGCAGCGGCGCAGGCGATGACGCGTGGCGGTTCGATCATCAACATCACCTCGCGCTCCGCCTCGCAGCCCTGCCCGATCACCGGCCATTACGGCGGATCGAAAGCGGCGATGGAGAGCCTGACCGCCACCATGTCGGTCGAATGGGGCCATCTCGGCATTCGCGTGAACGCCATTGCACCCGGCCTGGTGCTGACCGAGCGCAGTTCGTCGGCCAACTCGCCGAGCCGGCAGAAGCGACAAGCCGAAACCGTGCCGCTGCGCAGACTCGGTCATGTCGACGACATCGCAGGATTGGCCGTCTATTTTGCCGCCGATGAATCCGCCTGGGTGACTGGCCAAGTGGTGCAGGTGAATGGCGGCAGCCGCCTGCCGGTGGGATTGCTCACTTATCTCCACCGCATCAACCGCGAGATGGACGAACGCGAGGCCAGTGGCCTGGAAGCAGATGCAGGATGAGCCAGGATCTTTCCCGATGCGATCTCTCCGACCGCACAGCACTTGTGACCGGCGCTTCGCGCGGAATCGGGCGAGCGATGGCGATAGCGCTGCTCCGTGCCGGCGCAAAAGTGGTCGTGACCGCCAGCAACAAGGTGTTGCTCGACCAGCTTGCTGCTGAGTCCGGTGCGGGCGCCCGCGTTGCGGTTGTTCCAGCCGACCTCGCCGATCCGGCGCAACTCGCTTCACTGGTACGCGATGCGGAGACGGCGTTCGGGCGCATCGACATACTGGTGAACAACGCCGCGCTGGCGACCGATGTCCTGCCCAAGCCGGACGAAAACAATCCCCTCCGTTTCTGGGATATTTCCGATGGCGCGCTGCGCCGCGTGTTCGCCGTCAACACCATCGCGCCGCAGATTCTGGCGAGTAATTTCGCGCCCAAAATGGCCGCGCGTGGATGGGGCCGCATCATCGATGTCTCGACGAGCCTGAACACCATGCTCACCTATTTCGGCTATGGCAGCAGCAAGGCGGCCATGGAAGCCAATGCCGCCGCCATGGCTGCGGCACTTGCCGGCACCGGCGTGACGGTGAATGCGCTGCTGCCAGGCGGGCCGGTCGATACCGACATGACCGCGACTCTGCCCTTCCCGCGTGCGCAAATGCTGAGGCCAGAAGTCTTTGATGCGCCTCTGCTGTTCCTGACGTCGGATCAGGCGGGCGACATCACTGGCCGGCGCTTCATCGCGGCGCAATGGGATACGTCCTTGCCGCCAAAAGACGCTGCCACGCAAGCGGGCGCCGCGCTTGCATGGACCGGCTTCGGCGCCCAGGCCATCACGGCAAAAGTCTAAAGCCAAAACGGCTGCAATCGAACGAGGCGGAGGAAGCCATGCTGCCTACTGACACGATCGCCACTATCCGGCTGCGCGCCGTCACTGTTCCGCTGCGTCGCCCGCTCATCGCGCCGCTGATCACCGTGCGCACTGGCACGCTGATCCTGGTCGATCTGAAAACCCATTCCGGCGTCGAGGGCCGTTCCTACGTGCATATTCTCGGCGACGAGGATACGCGCATGGCAGCCAGCCTGATCGGCACGCTCGCCGGCTGGGTTATCGGCAAGCCGCTTGCACCCCGCGCGCTCAATACTGCCATGGTGCGCCGCTTTGGCCTGTATGACGGGCTGGACGGCGCCCTCGCAAATGCTATTGCCGCGATCGACATGGCGGCCTGGGACGCCGCGGCGCGCGCTGCTGGCGTCCCACTGGTAGTACATCTCGGCGGCGACACCACACCGATTCGTGCTTATCATAGTTTCGGCCTCGGTATTCTCGATGACGACGCGCTGGTGGCCGAAGCGCAAGAGATGGTGGCCGAGACGGGCTGCACTGGCGTGAAAATGCGCCTCGGCCGCCCCAATCCACGCGACGATCTGCGCGCCGTCCGCGCACTGCGCCGCTCGCTGGGCGATCACGTGCACATCATGGTCGATGCGACGCAAAGCTGGGACACCAGCGAAGCGATGCGGCGGTTGCATATGCTCGACGATGAAGGTCTCTACTGGTTCGAGGACCCCTGCGCCTGGACTGACATGGAAGGCCATGCCCGCCTCGCACGATCGCTGAAAACGCCGATCCAGACAGGCGAGAACTTCACCGGCCCGCGCGCCGTCGCTGCCGCCATCAAGGCGGAGGCGGCCGATTGCATCAATTTCGACATGCGCCATATCGGCGGCGTCACCGGCTGGCTCGACAGTGCGCCACTCGCCGCCGCATCCAACATGCCGCTCTCGGGCCATATGTATCCGGAATTCTCCGCCCACATGCTGGGTATCTCGCCATCGCGGCATTGGCTTGAGTTGATGGACTGGGCCTCACCCATTCTCCGCCGGCCGGTCACCATCGAGGGCGGCAATTTCATCTTCGAGGAAGCGCCCGGATCTGGTGTGGATTGGGACGAAGAAAAATTGCGGCATTTCGGCGCAACCGATCTTAATTTGAGTTAGGCCAGACTATGCGCCTAGTCGCCGACGGTCTCGATTTTCCCGAGGGGCCACTGATTCTCCCCAATGGAGATCTTCTGGTTTGCGAAATGCGGGCGGGCCGGCTGACACGGATCACCACGGCCGGGCGGGAGACGATCGCCACATTGGGCGGTGGCGCAAATGGTGCCGCCCTTGGCCCGGATGGCGCTATTTATGTTTGCAATAATGGAGGCTCCCGCTTCGTTGGCGAAAAGCAGCCGGACGGGACAACGCGCTATCGCACGCTCACGCCGGGCGAGAGCATGGCGTGCATTCCCGGCCAAATTCAGCGCGTGGCTCAGGACGGAACAGTCACCACGCTTTACACGGCCTGCGGCGACATCGCATTGATGAAGCCGAATGATCTCGTCTTCGATCGAGCCGGCAATTTCTACTTCACCGATAGCGGCGATTACGAAGGCCCGACGCATGATACCGGCATGGTGGCCGAGGGGATGGATTTCACCGTGCTGCATATGCTCGCCACGGTGACGCATCGACGCGGCGGCTCGGTGTTCTACGCCTCCCCCGATGGATCGATGATCCGCGAAGTGGCGCATCCCTTTGCCTCCGCCAATGGGGTGGGGCTAAGCCCGGATGAGACGATCCTGTATGTGTCAGAGACGACAACCGGACGCCTTTGGGCCTTCGATCTGACCGCACCTGGCAAAGTCGGCGGGCGGCGCTGCCTTGGCGTGGTGCCCGGACGCATGCCGCTCAATCTCGGCATGTGCGATTCGCTCACGGTCGATAGCGCAGGAAACATTCTCGTCGGCACGCTGGGCAATGGCGGCATCACGATCTTTTCGCCCGATGGCACGACGATCAGGCACGTTGCAACCGGGGACGACTGCACGACCAATTGCTGCTTTGGCGGACCCGACCGGCGCACGCTCTACGTGACCTGCGCGCTCACCGGCCGACTTATCGCGTTCGATGACTGGCCGACCGCAGGGCTCCGGCTGAATTTCGCCCCATGAACGGTCTTCAAGACCGGGCCGCGAAAATTCATGATGATAGATTGACCGACTTGTAGTTAAATCTCACCCGGCCCACGAACAAAGATGGGAGGGAGAGCTCATGTCCAGCATTCGCAGACGCACCCTAATGGCCGGTGCAGGTTCGCTTGCCGCCGCCGCCGCAACTCGGCGCGCAGACGCCCAATCACAGAATGGGCCGATCCGGATCGGCTTCGTGTCGATCATGAGCGGCGCCCAAATGGTCTGGGCCGGCGGCCTGAAAATCGGCGCCGAGATCGCGCGTGATCGCATCAATAATTCCGGTGGCATTAATGGACGGCCGATCGAGCTGATCTTCCGTGATGACCGCGCCTCGGCCAATGATGCCGTCGCCGCAGTGCGCGAATTGGCCGGCGATGGCGTCAATCTGATGATGGGCACTCCATTCACCGCATCCGCACTCGCCGTGATCCCCATCGTGCCGACACTCAACTCCGTCTACATCATGTCCGGCAGCGCAAATCTCGCTCTGACGCATGAGTTGTTCAATCGCAACACCTTCAGCATTGGCGAGAACGACTACATCTCCCGTCGTCTGCAAGGTCGCTTGCTGGCGGAGCGCTATCCCGACGTGACGCGCTGGGGCGCAATCTTCCCCGATGTCGCCGCAGGGCATTCCGGATGGCAGTTTTTCGCGCTGGGTCTGAAGGAGGCTCACGAGAAAGCGGGCCGCAAAATCGAACTGGTTGACCCGGTGCTGGTGCGCCTTGGTGCGCCTGAATTGCGCACGCCGATCGCGCGCCTGATGGCCGAGCCGATCGAAGGCCTGTTCAACGTCATGTTTGGCGCGGATGCCATCAGCTTCTACCAGCAGGGCGTCACACTGGGTTTGTTCAAGAAATTGAAGGTGAATTCCGAAATGGCGACCGGCCCGGATATCGGCCGCACGCTGAAGGGAAATACGCCCGACAATACCTGGTCGCATGTTCATTGGTACTACAAGGGCTATCCCGGCAATCCCATCGCCGAGGAGCTGGCACGCGAATATACCGCCCGCACCAAGGAGGAGTTCGCCTCCCCCTATTCCTTCTCCGGGCATAACTCGGTGCTCGCTATGGCCGCGGCGCTCCGCAAAGCCGGGAGCACCGAAACGCCGGCGGTGATCAATGCGCTGGAAGGTCTGGAGTGGGATAACGCGAAAGGCCGCGGGCTTATGCGGCGCGAGGATCACCAAGCCTTGAACCGCGTCAACTTCATCAAACTCGGCGCTGCCAATAATGCGGATGGCTGGGAGGTGAAAGACTTCGCCGAATACAACGCAGCCGATGGTGCAAATCCGCCAACGCCAGGTGTCGCCTTCAAGATCTGATCTGCCTCCACGTCGCAATAAACTTCTCGAAGAAGGCAACTATGATGATAAAACGCCGTACTTTGCTCGCTGGAGCAACCACACTTGCCGGAGCTGCGGCTTTACGCCGGGCTGAAGCGCAAGCGCAGTCGGGGCCGATTCGCCTCGGCTTCATCAATATCATGAGCGGCTCGCAGCTCATCTGGGCTGGTGGCCTGAATACCGGCGCCGAGATTGCACGCGATGTGATCAACAAGGCTGGCGGCGTCATGGGGCGGCCGGTGGAGGTCGTTTTCCGCGATGATCACGCCTCGCCGAATGATGCCGTCGCCGCGATGCGCGAGATGGCTGGCTCTGGCGTCAATCTGATGATGGGCACGCCCTTTACCTCCTCGGCACTGGCCGTGGCCCCGATCGCACCGACTCTCGGCGTCACCTATCTTGTCGCCGGCAGCGCCAACCTCGCTTTCACGCACGAACAGTTCAACAAGAACGTATTTGCGCTTGGCGAGAATGATTTTATCTCGCGCCGTACGCAGGGCAGGTTGATGGCGGAGAAATATCCCAATGTGACGCGCTGGGGCGCCCTTATCCCCGACGTCGCGGCGGGCCATGCCGGCTGGCAGTTCTTCGCAATGGGCTTGCGTGAAGGCCACGAGGCAGCCGGCCGCAAAGTGGAAATCTTCGATGCCGTCGCGACCAAGCCTGGCACGCCAGATCTGCGCCCGGCCATTTCCAATCTGATGTCCACGCCGATTGAAGGCCTGTTCTGGCTCCAGCTCGGCGCCGATGCCATCAGCTTCCTTCAGCAGGGCCGGCCCCTCGGCCTGTGGAACAAGCTGAAGGTGAACACTGAATTCGCCACCGGCCCGGATATCGGCCGCACGCTGAAGACCAACACGCCCGAGAATACCTGGTGCCATGTGCACTGGTATTACAAGCTCTACAGCAGCAACGCGGTCGGTGCAGAACTCGCCCGCGAATTCACCGCACGCACCAAGGAAGAATTCGCCTCGCCCTATGCCTTCCTCGGCCACAATGCCGTCTTCGCCATGGCAGCCGCCATCCGCAAGGCCGGCAGCACCGAAACACCGGCGGTGATTGGCGCTCTTGAAGGGTTGGAGTGGGATTCCGCCAAGGGCAAGATGACAATGCGCGCCGCCGATCACCAGGGACTCGGCCGCGTCAACTTCATCAAGCTCGGCCCAACCGCCGATACTTGGGAGGGGAGGGAGTCCGCCGAATACGTGGCGGCGGATGCGGCCAATCCGGCAACGCCTGGCGTGGCGTTCAAGCTGTAACGAAAAGGGGCCTGGGCATCAGCCCAGACCCCGCGCGCATACTTCAAGCGCCGCCGGCATTCACCGGCGGCGCTTTCATTTCAGCGGAAGTGATCCATCACATCCGTGAAGCGCTTGATATCTTCGATCTGACGCGATGTCGGCGAGCCATTCACCATCTCTTCCGTTGTCTCACCCGAAACGCGCGCATGAATATGCGTGGTGCCCAGATCGCACAGCGCCTTCACCTCATCGACGACACGCTGCGTGGTCTTGCCATGCGTGAACACGCCGAGTTCGATGATGACGTCATCAGGATTGCGGCCCGCTTCCTTCGCATAGCCGCGCATCCGCTCGATGCAATCGACCGTCTCGTTCTTCGGCCGGCCGGTTGCTTCGTCATTGCGGAACAGCGGCACCCAGCCATCGGCGAGGCGGCCAACACGGTTGACCACGGCTTCCGGAGGAATCGGCGAATGGGTACGGCCGGAGCCGATCCAGATCGGGATCGGCTTCTGGATTGGCGCCGGGTTGATGTTCACATGGTTGAGTGTGTGGTACTTGCCCTGGAACTCCACCGATTCCTGCGTCCAGAGCATGCGCATGACATGCACTTGCTCCTCAAACACCTTGGCACGCTCTTTGAAGTTCGCGCCCATAGCTTCGAATTCGGTGGCGTTGTAGCCAATGCCAGCGCCGAGCGTGACACGCCCGCCGGTCAGAACGTCGATTTCGGCAAGCTGCTTGGCCACCAGCGCGGTCTGGCGCTGCGGCAGGCCGAGCACGCCGGTGATGAATCGGATGCGCTTGGTGCGTGCCGCCATATAGCCCATGAACACAAAGCATTCATGGAAATGGCTCTTATGGGTGTACGGCGTGAAGCCAAGTTCCGGATGCTTGTCGGCAACGACGCCGACCACATGATCCATGAACTTCACGGAATCATAGCCAAGCGCCTCGGCAGTCTCGATGAACTCGATCATGCCCGCGAGATCGCCGGTATTGGTGAACCCGTTCAGGTTCACCGCGAAATTCACTTTGCTCATGCTCTACTCCCCTCGCCCTCGGCGACTGGTCAAATCCGGTAGGTCTGTTCGGCGGTGCGCCGGAACAGATCGGCTTTTTCATCCGCGCTGGCGCCCTCGGCCAGCCGCTTATACGCATTCCAGATGACACGATAGGAGTAGAACGGCTTGTCGATCGGGAAATTGCTCTCGAACATGCAGCGCGAGGTGCCCATCGCTTCAATGCAGGTGTCAAAGAAAGGTCGGAACAAGGTGGCGAGTTCAGCCGACGAGGCTGGCAGTTCCCGATTGTAGAGATCGAAGCCGAACCGGTCCGCGCCGATGCCGCCGATCTTCATTTTCACATTCGGATAGGGCGCCAGCAACTTGATCCCCGCCGCCCATTCGGAGAACACCTCGTCGCGCTTGCCGGCATAGGGGCCGATGAAGCTCGGCGTCGAAAGATGGTTGACGATGATCGTGGTCTCGGGAAAGGCCGCCGCCAGATCGGCAATATCGGGGAGCTGGAAGCGAAACTGGAAGGCGTCATAGCTCAGCCCGAGCGGCGCCAGCTGCGCGAAACCTTCCCGCCATTTGGCATCTCGCAACAGGCCGGGGCGCGGAGCATAGACACCGGCCACAGTGCCATACGGATCGCTATGGGCCATGTTGCGCACGCCACGGAACCGTCCGCGCCCGGCCTCGATATGGGCGCGCAGAACCTCCTCCACACCGGCGCCCATTGCCAGCTCCGCAAAGCCGACACTGACGGTGCTGAGCTTGGGCCTGCCTGCCGGCACGCTCTCCGCCAGGCTGGTGATCCACTCGGTTTCGCCAACCGGCCTCAGATGTTCCGGCCCTTCCGTCCGGTAGCATTGCCGGACCTCGACATGAATGGTGGCCAGAATGTTATGGCCAGTCTCGATCTCCGCCAGCCCATCCGCGACCAGATAGGGCTTGTCCAACGGCGTGAAAATCGGCACCGGACATTCGAGCATCAGGTGCAGATGCGGATCGACAATCGGCAGAGCTGGATCCAGCACGTCCTCATTGGCCAAAGCAAGCCAGTCCTCGCGAATGAGATGAGCTGACATTCCCCGCCTGTCCTTGGTTGTTTACGAGCGTTCCTCGTCACCCAACCTATCGCGAAGCCGCCGCTCCGTCGAGTTCGCCAGGCGGCGCGCGACGAGCGGCGGCTTGATGCGGCAGGCGGGCGCGTACGCCCGCCGATGATCTAACTCAGCCCGAGAAGCTTGCGGAGCTTGTCGCGTTCCGGTGGTGTCCAGACACCTTTCGGCGCCTTGTATTCCTTCGGCATCGCGCCGCTATAGGGGCCGACAATACCGGGATCGTCGTTGAACAGCCGGCTGCCCTCGGCGGTGAGCAGGTAGTTGGCGAAAAGCTTGGCCGCATTCGGATGCTTTGCCTTGCTGGGATGTGTCATCAGCAGGGTCATCTCAACGCCTGAAGTGAGATCGAAACTGACCATCTTCACCGGCGCGCCCTTGCGGGCAACATCAGTGATCTGTGCCGCAGTGACCGGATAATGAAACCAGCATTCGCCCGCCGCCAGCGAATTGGTGGCGTTAATGCCGTCGCCGCGCCAGCGGATAGCCTGCGCACGCAGCCCGGCAAACCAGGCCTCGCCATGCTTGTCCAGCACGGTCTGCCATTCATCGTAATACGCATCGGAGGCCAGTGGATCGGCGAGGATGATCTGCCCCCTGAACTTCGGCGCAATCAGTTCAGACCAGTCCTTGGGCACATCGCCCTCTTTCACAAATTCCGAATTATAGGCGATCACCCATGGAGCAACCTGCACCACGGCGCCGACTCCATCGCCGCGCAGCCAGGAGGACGGGAATTCGCCACCGATCGCGGGAATTCCAGCCTTGGCAACCGGTTCCATCCACCCCTTCTCGATGCCCTCGCGACCAAAGGGAATGGCATTGCCGGCCAACAGCACGAAATCGGCCGCGATCTGGCCCGACAGGGCTTCGGTGGAAAAGCGCTGCTGCAAAGGGCCGGAACTGATGCGCACGAATTGCGCCGGAATATTATAGCGTTTGGTGAAGCCCTCGATGGCCCGTTTCGGCATTCCCTCGGGCGCGCCGCAATAGAACACGAGGCCGCCTTCGGCACGCGCCGCGGCCACCAGGGCATCAAGGCTGCCCGATTGCGCGGCCGCTCGGCGGCCCGAGAGTGCAATGGCCGATCCGGCCAGGAGAGAGCCGAATGCGCGGCGCCCAAAGCACCTTGTGTGTGATTTCATGGTTTCCTCCAATGTTGATTTGTTTCGCTGCCGCGAGACTAAACCCGCCGGGAACAGCCCAGCAAGCCAATTACGGGGCGCATTTGCCCAAGCCGCCCGCCTCGGTGCATGGTGCGGTGCATCCAGCCCCATTCGGAGCCTTTCGCATGGCCAATTTCGGCACCAGCCAATCCGTCCGCCGCTTCGAGGACCCGCGCCTCCTGCGCGGCGAAGGGCAATATGTGGCGGATTTCTGCGTGCCTGGGCAGGTCTACGCGGCCCTGCATCGCAGCCCGATGGCGTCGGGGCGGATCACCTCGGTCGATACCGGGGCCGCGCGGTCCATGCCGGGTGTACGCGCTGTCTATACGAGTGCCGATCTCGATGCCGACGGTATTGGCGAACTTCCCTGCATGGTGCCACTGAAGAACCGCGACGGCTCGCCCATGGCCAATCCAGGCCATCCCGTTCTGGCGCGCGGCTTCGTTCGACATGTCGGCGATCCAGTGGCGATGGTTGTGGCCGACACTGTGTCGCATGCGCGGGATGCCGCCGAGGCGATCCTGGTCCAATATGAAACACTGCCAGCCGCCGTCGATCTCGCCACCGCTACCAACCCGGACCAGCCACTCGTCTGGGCAGACGTTCCGCGCAACACCGTCTTCGACTGGGAGATGGGCGATCGCGCGCTGACCGAAAAACTGTTCGCCGGCGCCGCCCATGTGACGAAGCTGCGGCTGATCAACAACCGCATCGTGGTCGCCAGCATGGAGACGCGTGCGGCGCTTGCCGAATACGATGCAACCACCGGCAAATGGACGCTGACGACCAACACGCAAGGCGGCTGGAATCACAAATCTATCCTCAGCAAGCTGATCTTCCAGGTGCCGGAAGAGAAGTTCCGTATCGTGACGCCGGATGTCGGCGGCGGATTCGGTATGAAGGGGTTTTTCTATGCCGAACAAGCTCTGACCTGCTACGCCGCGCGCAAGCTGAACCGCGCGGTGAAATGGGTGTCCGAACGCGGCGAGGCCTTCCTGTCGGATACGCAGGGCCGCGACAATATCACGACCATCGAGATCGCGCTCGACAAGGACGCGACGTTTCTCGCCTTGCGCACGCATACGCTGGCGGGCATGGGCGCCTATCTCTCCAACTTCGCACCCTTCATCCCGACCATGGCGGGCGGGCGTGTGTTGGCGAGCGTTTATGGTTTTCGCGCCATGCACGCCAATGTCATCGGTGTGTTCACCCACACCGTTCCGGTCGATGCCTATCGCGGCGCGGGACGGCCGGAGAGCAACTATGCAGTCGAACGCTGCATCGATCAGGCGGCCCGCGAACTCGGCATCGATCGTATTGATTTGCGCCGCCGCAATATGGTGCCCTCCTCCGCCATGCCATGGAAGACCGCCGCGGGTGCGGTCTATGACAGCGGCGAATTCGCCAGGCTGCTCGATCTCGCCGCCGAACGGATCGACTGGGACGGCTTCCCCGCGCGCCGCGCCGAGGCGGCATCGCGCGGCCTCAAGCGCGGACTGGGCATCGCCTATTATCTCGAAGCCACTGGCGGCGGCCCGTCGGAGCGCGCGGAGATCTGCTTCGCCGAAGATGGCTTCGTCGATGTCTATGTCGGCACACAATCGAACGGCCAGGGGCATGAGACGTCCTACATGCAACTTACCGCAGCACGGCTCGGTATCCCGATTGAGAAAATTCGCGTGCGCCAAGGCGATACGGACCGCATTCCAGTCGGCGGCGGAACGGGGGGCGCACGCAGCCTGAATGCAGAAAGCCAGGCCATCCTGCTCACTGCCGAGACAGTGATCGGCAAGGGCCAGCAAGCCGCGGGCGAGATGCTGGAAGCATCACCGGCGGATATTGTCTTCGAGGATGGTAAATTCGCCATTACCGGCACCGACCGTTCGATCGGAATTCTCGACCTTGCCGCCGCGCAATTACTGCGCGCACGCGAAGGTAAACCGGCCGTGCTGCTCGATGCAGCCGAGATCGCCAAGGTGCAACACGGCACCTACCCGAATGGCTGCCATATGGTGGAAGTCGAGATCGATCCGGAAACCGGCAGCCTGAAGATTGTACGTTATCTCGTCGTGGACGATATGGGACATGTGCTGAACCCGATGCTGGTTCTCGGCCAGATCCATGGCGGCATCGCCCAGGGTCTCGGCCAGGCGATCATGGAAAATGCCACCTACGATTCCGAATCTGGCCAGCTTCTGACCGGAAGTTTCATGGACTATGCCATGCCGCGTGCGGAGGATATGCCTGATATCGAGGTGGAACTGATCGAAGTGCCCTGCACCACCAACCCGCTCGGCGTGAAGGGCGCAGGCGAGGCCGGCACGGTCGGTGCCGCCCCCGCGCTGGTGAATGCGGTGATCGACGCACTCGCCGATGCGGGTGTCACCGCTATCGACATGCCACTCACGCCGGAAGTGCTTTGGCGCGCGGCTTCGGGTCACGCCTGAGCGCTTGCCGATGACATCCGAGATCACCCATACGCGCGCCGCGCGTATCCAGCTTGCCGTCGTGCTGGGCCTGCTCTCCTGCAT
The DNA here is from genome assembly GCA_947475475.1 of Acetobacteraceae bacterium. Taxonomy (GTDB): domain Bacteria; phylum Pseudomonadota; class Alphaproteobacteria; order Acetobacterales; family Acetobacteraceae; genus CANJOG01. The sequence goes on along the minus strand of CANJOG010000001.1, from coordinate 6,121 downwards.
CGGGCCGCTGGCGGTGGATGCCTATCTTCCTGCCTTCCCCGCCATTGTCAGCGATCTGGGCGCCAGCGAGTCCGCCTTGCAGCAAAGCGTCGGCATCTACTTTGTCGGTCTGGCCGGCGGGCAATTGATTCTTGGGCCGCTCTCGGACCGGATCGGCCGCCGGTGGCCGCTCATGTTCGGCGCGGTGGTGCTGATGATCGGCTCACTCGGCTGCGCCTTTGCCACCAACGAATCGCAGCTCATTTTCTGGCGGCTCGTGCAAGCCATTGGCGGGTGCGCCGCCATGGTGATCAGCCGCGCCATCGTGCGCGATCTGTTCGAGCCGCGCGAGGGGGCGCGATTCTACTCCTACATGATGCTGATCGGCGGGCTGGCGCCGGTGCTGGCGCCGATCATCGGCGGCGCGTTGCTGATCACGCTTGGCTGGCGCAGCATCTTCTGGTTTCTGGCACTGTATGGCGTGCTCTGGCTGGCGCTGGTGATCATGTATCTGCCGGAATCGCTCCCGGCCGAGAAGCGCCATCCGGTTGGCTTCGGCGAGGTGCTGCGGCGCTACGGGTTGCTCCTGTGTGACCGGCAGTTTGTGCTTTATTCGCTGTCTGGCAGCCTGATCTCGGCGATGATGTTTGCCTATATCGCTGGTTCGCCTTTCGTGTTCATGAATCTCAATGGCGTGAAGCCGGAGCATTTCGGCTTCTTCTTCGGCGCCAATGCTCTCGGAATCATGGCGCTGGGGCAATTCACCCGCTCACTGGTGGTCAAGTACGACATGAACCGCGTCCTTCGCGCGGTGCTCTGCATGGCCGCGACAGCTTCCTGCCTGACGGCACTTGCGACACTCACCGGCTGGTTCGGCTTCCCCGGCCTTCTGGTGCCACTCTTCTTTGCCGTTGCCAGCATGGGCATGGTCATGCCGCTCTCCACCGCACTCGCCATGGCGCCACATGGGGCGATGGCCGGCAATGCATCGGCGCTGTTCGGCGTGATGATGTTCGGCGTCAGTGGCCTGTCCGGCTTTGCAGTCAGCGCGCTGCATAATGGCACGGCCTGGCCTATGGGCATTGTCATCGCCCTGTGCGGCATTGGAGCGTTGGTCGCCAATCTGGTGCTGCGGCCGAAATTCAGCGCGCCGGCCTGACGGCTTCCGCCAACGCCTCACGCTGCGCCGGGCTGAGCGCACGGCCGTAAAACGTCGCGTGAAATTCCTCAGCCGTTGCAAGCGGATCGCGCCCGGCGAGCCAGGCCAGCCCCAGCAGGCGATTGACCGAGGGCGGCTCATCGAACCAGGGCCAGGGCATGCTTGGCGCAATCAACCCCCGGCCCTCTCGTACGGCCCGCAGCGCGCGCCATTCCGGCGATTGCGCAATCACCTCGCGCATATGCGCATGGCCGAACACGATCACATCCGGATCGAGGGCCGCGATCTCCGCCAGGCTCACGGTGCCGCCAGCATCCGGGCCGATATGCTTCCAACCGAGCAGGTCAAAAACATGAGTGAGATCCGTATTGCGTGCCGGCAGGCTCAACCCGTCCGTGCCGCGGGCAAAGACCACCCGCTTTCCGCCCGTCTTCTCCGTTGAAAGCAGCGACTCCGCGAAGCGCGCCTGTGCCTCGGCGCGCGCCTCATTGCCGAGCAGCTTGCCAAGCTGGCGAATGGTCTGGGGCGTGTTTTCCAGCGCCACATCGATCAGCAATGTCGGAATGCCGGTGCGTTCCTGAGTCGCTTTCGCCAGTTCGATATAGCGCGGAGTCACGGCGCCATAATCGATGATGAGATCGGCGCCCATCTCACGCAACTTTCCCGAGACATCGTCGCGCCCGGTCACACGCGGCACCTGCGGCAGAGCGGCGGCGTTCTCATTGATCCAGGCGCGCCGTTCCGGACTCACTGGGAACGGAAAACCCGCCATTTTCTCGGGCGCAATCGCCAGCAGGAGCAGCGAGGCGCCGGGGCCGGCAGGCACCACGCGGGTAATACGGTCCGGCACGGTGATCGTGCGACCGGTTGCATCGGTGATCTCGGCGGATTGCGCCGCAACCGAGAAAAGCATCAGCATGGCAACTACAAATCGGCGCATCACGCCCTCCAAATTCTTGCTGCTGTCAGCGGAAGATCGTATTCCACCTGGCGCGATAGGCGGCAATCTTCTCCGGCGTCCAGGCCGCTGGATCGTACGGCGTGATGGCGTCGAAATCGAGCCCACCCTTGATGTCACGCAGCGGACTGGCGCTGCCGCCCTGCCCATGCCAGGCGGATTGCCCATCGCGGGACATAACGAAATCCAAAAATAGCAGCGCCGCATTGGGCCGTTTGCTCCAGGCCAGCGCGCCAGCCGCATATTGGTTGCCCAGACCTGGGCTCGGCACAGTATAGGCGATCGGTGCGCCCTGGGCGGCCAGCGGACGGATTGCGGTGGGCACGCCAAACGCATCGACCGATATCTCACCTGCTGCCACGGCCTGCGCACCGGGCACCGAGCCATTATACATTTTGACATTCTGCGCCTTGAGCTTTGGCAGATACTCCGGTCCCTGCGTGCGCTCCAGAAAATCATACCAGGCGATCAGCACGGTGGAGGCGAGCTCCGAACTGCCGAGCTTGTTGCGATATTCCGGACCGAGCAATTCGGCATAGGACCGCGGCGGCGATTTCACGATCTCGGTGTTATAGGCAATGACAATCGGCTCGCGGCCGACAATCAACCCGCCGCCTGGCAACAGGGCCACGTCCGGCCAGGCCGCACGTGCCGGCCCGCGCGGGGCGATCAGGCCCCCCTCCGCACCGCGTGCGGTAAACCAGGCAACCTCGGTGGCCAGGGCGACATCGGCGCCGTCAATGCCGGCGGCACGCTCGCGATCCAGCTTGCTGATGACTTCACCGGAGGGCCCGCGAAACATCTCGATGGGCACATCGGGATAGGTCTTGCGAAATCCGGTGAGAATAGGACTCGTCACTTGCTCCGGCGCGCCGGTGTAGAAGACCAGGCGACCTTCGCGCTTCGCACCGGCCAGTACGGCATTCCAGTCGCTCGACTGGGCGCGTGCCGAAGCGGCAACCAGAGCGGCAGGCACACCCAGCAGCATCCCGCGGCGTGTCGTGTTCATTGTTTCCTCCATTCTCGCCTCTTGCGGGCAGATTGGCGTGTTACCCCAGTGCGCGCAAACTCATCTCGATCCGCGCCAGCACGATGGCCAGCGCACGCAATTGCGCGGCCGCCAGGGCCGGGGCACCAGCACCCAGCAGCGGCGCCTCCGCATCCATTGTTTCCTGACGCAGCAACACGGTATCGCGGGGACGCTGATCCGCAAGCACATAGGCGATCGAGGCCACCGCCATGCCACGGGCAGGTTCGGCCCGCAGCGCCAGCAATTCGCCTTCCAGCACCAGTTCGGCGGGGAGCCGGCTGCCCGGCGCCAACACAGCGGAAAACTGGCCGCTGGCGGCGAGCCATTGGCGCAGCGCCTCCTCCGCACCATCGGCGGGGGGCACTGCCCATTCCTCGTAGAAATCCGATTTCATGCTGCCGTCAGCGGCCAGGGTTTGCAGACCACGCCGGTCCAGCCCAGGGGCTGCGGCAAAGCCACGCACCAGGAGCACGCGCCCGTCCCGCTTCGGTGGCACGCTTTCCGGCCGCCGCACCAGCATCGGCCAGTTACGCTTCTCGACCGCCTCACGCGTGGACAGGATCGTGCCGCACCCCGCCAGGGCCAGAGCCGGGACAGCAGTGAGAATATGGCGTCGGTTCATGTCAGCGTCCGGTGCGGGCGGGTGGTTGGCTGAACAGCAGCTGCGCCGGGTCGCGGCGCAGTTGCTCGGTGGTGTCACGCAAATTTGACAATGCCGCGCGCATGTCGCGCAGCACTGGGGTCAGATCGGCCTGCACATCGGAGGTGCTGGCGGTCACCCGGCGCGAGAGTTTCTCGATGCTTTCCACCAGCCCTGGAAGCTGCGCGATGGCCGTGGTGAGTTTCTGTGTCGCAGCACCTGCATTGGCGATCATGTCAGTGACCGGCTTGCCCTGCGCCAGACCTCGATAGGCGGCGGCGGTATCGCGCAATTCGGCGGTCAGTGCCGGCAGGTTTGCTTGTTTAATTTGCGACTCCAGCGTTGTCAGCAAACTACGCGTCTGCGACAAGGACTCATGCAGATCGCCCTGGCGCAATTCGCCGCGCACATCAGTGATCAGCCCAATCAGCCCCTCCGACAAAGCGGCGATATCCACCTTGTCGATCTTTTGCAGCAGCGCCTGGGCGGAATCCTGCACCTGCGCGAGCGTGCTCGGCATGGATGGAATATTCGACAGACGCGGACGCCATGGAATGTCTGTCGCTGGAAAACGCTGGCCGCTGACGAAGTCGAGTTCGATATAGGTCAGGCCAGTCAGTCCGGCACTTGCCAGCCGGGACCGCAATCCTTGCGTAATAATTTCATCGACATCGGCGGCATGGCCGATCTTGGCGACATCAATCAGGTAGCGCACCATCACCTGTCGAAACAACTTGTTGCGCTGGGCTTCCGGTATTTCCTCGCCATAGGTCGCCGAGACCAGACTGATCTCCGTCACCTGCCCCAGTGTCACGCCGCGATACTTCACCGCCGCGCCCACTTCGAGCCCCTGCACGGTCTCACCGAAATAGGATTCGAATGCCCGGCCGCTAGAAATCCGTTTGCCGCCAAAGAACAGCACCAGGCCAACCAGCACCGCGGTTGCCAGCACCACCAGCGCGCCGACGCGCAGATACGCGCCCCTATTCTCCATCTGTGCCGTTCCTGCTGAAACTGATCATGTGGGGGCCTCGTGAATTGTCTCACGGCGGAAGAAGGCGCGCACCGTCGGATGCGTCGCCTCGTCGCGGAGCGTACGCGGATTGCCGGTTGCGATGATGCCCTTGGCCTCGCGGTCGAGCATGATGCAGCGATCGGCAATGGCCAGGATGGAAGCAAGCTCGTGCGTTACCACCACAAAGGTGGCGCCGAGCAGCTTGCGCAGATCGAGAATAAGTTGGTCGAGCCCGGCGGAAGTGATCGGATCGAGGCCAGCCGAGGGCTCGTCGAGAAACAGCAACGGCGGATCGAGCGCCAATGCACGCGCAATGCCGGCCCGCTTGGCCATGCCGCCGGAAATCTCAGCCGGCCGCAGAAAGGCGGCATCGCCCAAGCCAACCAGGCCGAGCTTGACCTGGGCGATCTCGGCACGGGCGCGCGGCGAGAGATCGGTATAGACCTCCAGCGGCAGCATCACGTTTTCCAGCAACGTCATCGAGCCGAACAACGCGCCGGACTGGAACATGACGCCAATCCGGCTGAGCACGGCGCGACGGTCCTGGTACATATCCGTGCCAAGCACCTCGATCGTGCCCTCAGAGGGCGGCAGCAGACCGATCATCTGCTTCATCAGCGTCGATTTGCCGCAGCCAGAGCCGCCAAGAATCACAAACACTTCGCCACGCGCCACCTCAAAGCGCACATCGTGGAAAATCATCCGCGCGCCGAAACGCTGCGTGACGCCATCCACGCAGATCGCCGGACCGTCTTTCGCAGCCTCGCTCATAGGCCGAGCCTGTAGAAAGCCAGCGCGAACACACCGTCGATCAGGATGGTGGCGACAATGCCACCCACCACCGCGGCCGTCGCCGACTGGCCCACAGCGCGCGGCCCGACGCCGGTCCCAAGCCCCGCCCGGCAGCCAATTGCGGCAACCACACCACCAAAGCACATCGCCTTGAATAATCCGCCGAACAGATCGGCAATCTTCACCGCCGAGGAGACCTGGTTGAGGATCGTGACGGCGGGAAATCCAAAAGCCTGCATCACCACGCCCATGCCCGCCAGGCCGGCCATATCCATCGCTAGCGTCAATGCCGGCATCACCAGCATGGCGGCGATCAGCCGTGGCAGCACCAGCATGGTCACCGGATCGAGCCCCATGGTGGAGAGCGCGTCGATCTCTTCATTCACCTTCATCGTGCCGATCTCGGCCGCGAACGCCGAACCGGTGCGGCCGGCGAGCACCACGGCGGCGAGCAGCGGACCCAGTTCGCGCAAAAGCGAGACAGCGACCAGATTGGGCACGAAAATATCGGCACCAAAGCGGCGTAGCGGAATGGCGGACTGGAAGGC